>JAIROD010000137.1 GCA_031257725.1 Planctomycetaceae bacterium
TTACCACCCCTGCCCCTCCGAAGGAGGGGAATCATTCCCCTCCTTCGGAGGGGCAAGGGGTGGTCATTCGGAGGAAACAACTGAATCGTTAAAAAAAAATATTCCACTGATATATTACATTACTTTAGGTTTTGTCTCAGAAGTTCCATTCCCTCTTCATAAGAAAGTTTGGGTTCATATCCAAAATCTTTTTTTGCTTTTGAGATATTCAGATAATGAGTTTGAGCCAACTGGGCGGCAAGAAATCGGGTCATTAACGGTTCGCCCGACAAACGAAACAATTTGTACCAACTCTCGAAAACCCAACCCAATCGCCATGCGGTTTTTAATGAGATTGACCGTTGCACTTTCGGCAACCTTTTGATTGTTAATATTTCGTCAATCCAATTCCAACAGTTAACCGGTTTACCTTGTGAAATATAATAGACATTGCCGTTCACCGGACTTGCCGAATCGGTCAGAGCATTGGCCGCCTGAAGATGAGCCAATGCCGCATTTTCCACGAAAATGATGTCGATCAAATTGGAACCATCGCCAACCCGAAACAACCGTCCTTGTTCCGCCCGTGAAAACAAACGCGGAAACAAATGACGATCACGATGACCAATAATCAGGTGCGGACGTAACACACAAGTCAAAAACGGAATGTCGGATGTTTGGTGATTTGATAAAACAGCATCAAGGATCATTTTTTCCGCAACCGCTTTACTATGCGGATAATGAGCCAACCAATAATCAGGGTAGGGAGCCGATTCGTCCACTCCATGTTGGGGTTGACCGTTGAACGTTACACTGGCACTGCTCGTATAAATCAATCGCCGTACTCCGTTTTCACGGCACGCATCAATAACGTTTTGAGTTCCGACAATATTGGTTTCATAAAACGGTTTCCAATGAACGGAAATACTGGGCAATGAAGCGGTGTGATAGACTGTTTCGACTCCGCGACAAGCGTTGCGCAACGATTGACGGTCAGAAAGATTGCCGAGAACAATTTCGGCATGGTCTGATTCAACCGGTTGACGACGACGACAAAAAACGCGGACTTTTTCTCCACATTCCAAAAGTTGCCGCACTATTTCGCCGCCAAGAAAACCCGTACCACCAATAACAAGATTCATACAAAAATTTAAGAATAAAATGAAAATAAGAATTGAAAATCAGGGAATATCAAAAAATAGAAGGCAAAATTTTAACAGATTGACCAATTCAAGGCAAGAGGTTTCATCGACCAAGAATGTAGCCTACGGTTTTAACCGTCGGTAACATGCGGGGCAAGCTCACGCCGTTAACTTTTGGTAAATTCAGAATGGTGAAAGATTTCCGAATGAGGAGAGATTCTCTATTCATCTTCGTTTTCGACTTTGGCGATCATTTTGAGAAATTGTTTCATATCCGGGCAACGTTTTGTAACATTAGGTTCGATACAACTATGAATGGCGCGGGCGAGAGTTTTATTGATTTGCGGGCGAAATTCAACGATGGGGGTGGGCAGTTCGCTATGCGACATGGCGGCGTTACCGCTGTCGCCGCGGAGCCAAGGAAGTTGCCGCGTACATAGTTCATAAATTGTAACGCCAAAAGAGAAAACATCAACTTTAATATCGGTTGGTTTTCGGCGAACCAGTTCGGGAGCCATATAATTTGCGGTTCCGGTACGGTTTCCGGGATCGGTGAACGGCGGTCGGTTTGGAACGCTTAAACCAAAATCGGTCAATTTCAAAACGGTTCCGTCACCAACAAACAATAAATTACGCGGACAAATATCACGGTGAATAAAACCTTTGTTATGCACTTCCTGCAATGCTTCGGCAACCTGACGAATATAAAAGACACGCGCCCCTGCCATGAGGTCGTCCTGAACCATGAGAACATTGTTGAGACCGGTACCTTCAAGATATTCCATAACCAAATATTGTTCACCATCTGTTGTTATACCCTGTTCAAAAGTTTTGACGATATAGGGATGATCGAACAGCACGGCAATTTCACCTTCGGTAGGTTTCTTCTGTCCTTTGAAGCGGGCTTCAACAGCGGCGGTTTTCTTCATATCGAGAATTTTCAAGGCGACCAACTGACCGGTTTCACGATCACGCGCACGATAAACCTGCGACATGGTACCGGAAATCGCCGAATGAAGTAATTCATAACGTTTCCGGTAATTCAATTTATTTTTACCGAATATCTTGGAAAAAAAACTCATAAATTGTTGGGAGTGGAGAATACGGATTGATTCTTTGTTTATTCTTCGGCGACGGAAAGCAACAACGATTCTTCACGAGCCAAACCTGCCGCGCCAATGTAACTGGCGAACGAGCCGAGTTGGGCGAAATCAAGTTTGAGATTTTCCGCAAGGTCTTTCAGAGCGCGTTTATCGATTTCTTCACGAACTCGGGCAAGAAACATTTCACCGATTTTGGAACCTTTTCCGCCAAACATCATTTCACCGCCAATCAGAACGCATTCGGGATCAATGGTGTGGAGAAGAGTTACGATTCCAAGACCTAGAAAGCGTGCGGTATCAAGGATGATTTGTGTTGCGAGTTCATCGCCTTTTTCGGCTTCTTCATAGACCATTCGCGGAATAGCGTCGAATGGAGTATCGTGTTGAATTTTGAGAGAGGAATGGAGACCGACTTCAATTAATTCCCGTGTTCGGCGTGCAACGGCGGTGGCACTGGAATAGGCTTCGAGATGTCCTTGCTGCAGGCAGTTACACCATCGCGCTCCCGGCGACGGATCAACGATCATGTGTCCGAATTCACCGCCAAACCCGTTGGCGCCCTTAATTTCGCGACCTTCCACAATAATTCCGCAACCAATTCCTCTATCGAGTAGCAACAGACAAACGCTTTGAGTTCCTTTTGCGGCGCCGATCCAGTATTCACCGTAGGCGGCGGCGTTGGCGTTATTACAGAAAATAACGGAACTTAGACCGGTGTATTCTGTTAGTTTTTCCGCAATGGGATAATCTTGCCAATCGGGAATATTGGGAGGGCGATGTAATTGTTCGGTGCGGGGGTTGAGGGAGCCGGGGAAGCTGAAGCCGGCGGAAACAATGGATTTTAGATCGGTGCCGGTTTTAGCGATTGCTTCCTGAACGGCACGCGCGGCGTGACGGGTTGATTCTTCCGGACCAAGTTCAGCGTGGTGCGGTGTGGCAAAATAGGAAACGGTACGACCTTCCTGATCGATAATTCCGATTTTCAAATGTGTCCCGCCGAAATTCATTCCAATAAAAAGCGGCGACGACGCTTCGGCAACAGGAAAGTGAACTCGCTCTTCCGCCATAATCGAATTGCTCATAGTTATTTATAGGTTGGGTTGTTAATAGTTAAATGGTTAAGTTACAATTTATTTAACTCATTATAATTATATCAAACTCAAATTCAAATAAAATATACTCGATGTTTAATTTGTCCCTTTAGTCCTTATAATCTCTTATTATTTCTATAAAGAAGTAAAAAATATTTGTGAAGGGACATTAGGGACCAATGAGACCGATGGGACGGAAATGGGAAAACCAGATCAACCGTTGCGACTGATGAGTCGCCTACCTGATGAGTATTTCCTGATAAGACACTCTACTGAATAGATACCTATGTTGTTCCGAACGGGACAGAGAAATGAGTTATTCAACGTTCCGTTTTTTCACGGCAATTTCATCAAGACGGATGGTTTCTTTCCGATTCTCTTCCGTTCGATATTTTTCGTATCGTTTTTCTTTGAGTTTTTCTATAATTTTAAGTTCTTTATTGGCTTCGAGAACAGCATTACGGCGGCGTTCGATTTCTTCGTCGATTTGCCGAAGGTGTCCGTGAACGAATTCGATTTGGGCATTCAGGTAGGCTTCGTGTCTTCGCAAACCGAGCAAAAAGTCAATATCAATTATTCCGGTTTGTAACCGTTGTCGTCCGGTTTCCACATTTTCAGCGAGTTCCTGTTGGAGTTGCCGTTGTTTTTCTTCAACAATCCGGCGTGCTTCGTATGCTTTTGCAAGTTCGCCTTGTTTCTCTTTTAAGGTATTATCCCGAATCGTGATTAACGGTTCAAGCCGAAACTGAAATGCCATAAGTGTAATCCAGAAGTTAAAGCATACGGTTAATAAAGTAATTTACCGAAAGTAACGGAGCGGGCTTGCCCCGTGTTGTTAGACTTTGCCCCCAAACACGGGGTAAACCCCGTCGTTAACTATTAATTTATTAATTAATGGGTTGAAAATAAAAAATTGAATGATGAGCGATGCCCGATGGTATAATTCCAATAATAACGTTTTACCCGCTTTTCACGCAAGAGCAATTTTAAAAACAAATATAGACAATTTGGATAAAATAGAAAACACGAGCGTTTTGGTTATTTTATAAGTTGTAACTATTCAGTAGCGTATTATCAGGAAATATTCATCAGATAGGAGGGGTGGACTGTAAAAACTGGAGAGGTGAATAAGGGGCAGCGGGACGTTGACGTTACTGTACAGGAGCGTTTGTTGTTTGAGGGCAACGCTCCCATTTTCAAGTAAGATGAGTATATTGATTTTTAAATAAATTCAGATACACTTTGAAAATGCGCGATGATCGCACGTAGATTATTAGGATTTATGTAGATCGACTTGTATTGTATCTGCACAAATCTGTTTTATCTGCGTTCTCTGCGTACAAATAAATAAAGTAATGGGCATCTCTAATCATTCAATTTTTATTTTCAACCAATAAATTAATAGTTAACGACATGGTTTACCCCGTGTTGGGGGTTAAGTCGAACAACGCGGGGCAAGCCCACGCCGTTAACTTTTCGGTAAATGCTGAATGATGAGAGATTTCCTGATGATATAAAAATTAAGGTAACTATTCAGTCGCGGTCAATGTTCTTTTTTCTGTCCCGTTAGAGACAACATATTGGTAGAAAATGATGTCGATTAAAAACGCTCGTCCCGTTAGGGACGAAATATTGGTAGAAAAACACCAAGCATAAATTTCACCAATATTGTGTCCCTACGGGACGCGGATCATTTTGTTATACCGTTTTCTACCAAGATGTCGTCCCTAACGGGACGGGAATATTCGGAAAGACAACCAAACCACTGAATAGATACAAACTAAGTTTTTAGAAATGACCTACCGGAATTTCTGAATTTTGGTAATATATCAGTGGAATTTTTCGGAGATTGAAGTTTATTTTTTACCACCCCTGCCCCCTCCGAAGGAGGGGAATAATTCCCCTCCTTCGGAGGGGGCAGGGGTGGTCATTCGGAGGA
>JAIROD010000150.1 GCA_031257725.1 Planctomycetaceae bacterium
ATACCAACGGAACAAAATGGCAAAAATGATAATCCTGTTATTTTTCCGTGTGTACGGTGAGTACACCGCACACACGGCTACATTGGAAATGTCCTTGCAGGACTAATAAAAATTAAAAGAGACGGTTACTGTCGGCGAGCGTTTGTCTGGCATCGAATGACCAATCTACTGAATAATTCCAAACAAACTAGAGAGGTTAAGGTGTTATGGTCGATACTAGGTACGAATTAGCGAATCAATCAAAGCCATATTTCCTAAGTATATTAAGTTTTAGTATTAAGCATCCATGCGAATCGGTAAAGTAATCGGACAATTAACACTTTCACGTTGTCATGAATCTGTTAGAGGATTCCGGTGGAAAATTGTTGTGCCGATGACGGAAGATGCTTTACAAACAGCCCATGAACCCCATACGGAAGAACTCATTGTTTATGATGATCTTTCCGTCGGTGAAGGACAACGGATTGCATTCAGCGAAGGCGCGGAAGCGTCCATGCCGTTTTTTCCGAATCCGAAACCTCTTGACGCTTATAACGCCGCTATTTTAGATCAGATTGAATTGACCGTTTAACCCCAATTTATAGAACAGTCTATTTTATTAATCGCCAAAAACACAACGTTCACGTGTGGTAAAATAAAATAGACGGTTATCAATGGTTGTTTTTCAAAAAGGAGTTATTGTAATAAAATGACCAATCTGCACCAGATCAAAGAAGAGATTTGTGATATTGGACGTCGTATTTATAATCGCGGCTTTGCGGCGGCGAATGACGGTAATATTTCGTTCAGGATGGACGAGAACCGTGTTGTCTGCACCCCAACCGGAATCAGTAAAGGTTTTATGAAACCGGATGATCTTTGTGTTGTCGATATGAACGCCAATCAGATCGCCGGACATCGTAAAATGACCAGTGAAATACGGCAACATATTACCATAATGAAGCACCGCAGCGATGTTAAATCGGTTGTTCATTGTCATCCGCCTCATGCAACCGCGTTTGGTATTGCCCGTGAAGCGATTCCGCAGTGTATTTTGCCGGAAGTCGATATTAACATGGGCGATGTACCCATTGCACGATATACCATTCCCGGCGGGCAGGCGTTTGCCGATGCTATTTTGCCGTTCATTGATAAGAGCGATATTATCGTCCAAGCCAATCATGGAACGGTGAGCATGGGAGCGACCATTGAACGCACCTATTTTCTAACGGAAATGCTCGACGCTTATTGCCGTATTCTGCTCATTGCCCGAAGTCTCGGCAAAGTGGAATATTTTACGAGAAACGAAGCGGAAGATTTATTGACATTGAAACAGCAATGGGGATTCAAAGATCCGCGTGCGGAACTCGCCAACTGTGAACTTTGCGCCAATGATATTTTCCGTGACAGTTGGAAGGAGACCGGAGTCGGTCACCGTGCCTTCCAGCCGCCGACTTTCCGGCGTGGTGAGGAAACGTCGAACTGCTCGGCGTGTTCGTGTACCCCCAAAAACGGTAACGAGGTTGATCAAGAATTGATTATCAAAACAATTACCGACCGCGTGATTCAGGCTCTCGCCAAAGCCGGTTGATGACTCTTAACAAACTTATCGGCAACGATTCTGTGATTATTATTTTTTGTGATAATGAACATGCTCGTCCTGTTAGGGACGGCATGTTGGTAGAAACTTGCTGTTTATTTTTATGCCGCATCACGTTTTCTGATCGGCGTGACGGTAGTTGCCGGAAAGACATGTCTTGCGGCATTGATCTCGAAAAATGATTTGATGTTATGGACAACAAGCCGTTGTTCATTCTCGGTCAATTCGGGAAAAATCGGCAACGATAACACTTCACGGCTTGCGCGATAAGTTTCCGGCAATGATTCGGCGTTGTAACCGAGATATTGGAAACATTCCTGTTCGTGTAATCCGAATGGGTAATAGATTTCCGCACCGATTTTCCGTTCTGCCAGATTTTTCCGTAAATCATCGCGTTGACCGTCCAACACCCGAATCGTATATTGATTCCAAACATGCCGTCGATTTGGCAGCGGTTGCGGAATACCGATGGTGTTTTCCAATCCGGCGTCAAGAAACATCTCGTTGTAACGTCGTGCATTTTGTACCCGCATCATTGTCCAACCTTCGAGATATTTGATTTTGACATTGAGGATTGCCGCCTGAAAGGAATCTAAACGGCTGTTAATTCCGATAACACGGTGATAATAGCGTGGTTCCATACCGTGAACATGCAATAATTTCAGACGTTGAGCGAATTCACCGTCGCGGGTGGTGACCAATCCGCCATCGCCAGCTCCTCCGAGATTTTTTGTCGGATAAAAGCTGAACGCCCCCATATCTCCCCACGAACCTGCACGCCGTCCTTCCAACTCCGCTCCAATTGATTGTGCAGCGTCTTCAATTACGGTAATTCCATGTTGTTGAGCCAACCGGTTCAGTTCGACCATTTCCGCCATTTGACCGAAAAGATGTACTGGAACCATTGCTTTAGTTCGTGCGGTGATTCTCTGTGCTGCGTCTGTTGCGGACATATTGAACGATTGCGGTTCAATATCAATGAAAACCGGTTTTGCTCCTAATCGTGTTACGGCGCTGGCGGTGGCAAAAAAGGTGAAACTCGGAACCAATACTTCATCCCCTGGTCCGACCTCCGCCGCCATCAACGCCAACAAAAGAGCGTCGCTCCCCGATGCGCACGCAATTGCATATTCAACTTGTGAATAATTAGCGATATTATTTTCGAAGGTTTTGACTTCGGGACCGAGTACAAACGCTCCGCTATCACAAACCTTTTTGAGTGATTCTGCGATTTCGTCTTTCAAAACGTCATACTGACGTTTTAAATCAAGAAGAGCCACCCCTTGAAGTTCCGGTTCTGCCGAAGCGAGATTGAAATTTCCTTTCATTATTTTGTAGTCCTTAACTGAAAATTCCGGTCATCCTAACCGTATGGGTAAGCGATAAACATTCACTTCAAACAATCGACAACGAACAATACTGATTTATCAACGGTGCGTCAAGAGCGAAAAATATATTTTGTTGTTGCCGTTTTCGTATGAATTTTGTGTCTTCCCTATCTTTCGTGTTTAAAACAGACCGATACAAAAAGGGAATCTCACCACATTCGGAATTTACCGAACGTTAACGGCGTGGTCATGCCCTGCGTTGTTCGATTTTACTCTCAAACACGGGGTAAAGGGAACCTCTAATAATTCAGAATTTACCGAAAGTTAACGGCGTGGGCTTGCCCCGCGTTGTTCAGCTTAACCCTAAAACACGGGGTAAACCCCGTCGTTAACAAGTGGGCAGAAAATAAAAAATTGAATTATTAGAGGTACCCAAAATTAAGAAAATCGTAATATATCAGTGAAATATTTTTTTTTAACTATTCAGTCGTTTCCTCCGAATGCCCCACCCCTAGCCCCTCCGAAGGAGGGGAATAATTCCCCTCCTTCGGAGGGGCAGGGGTGGTAAAAAATAAACTTCAATCTCCGAAAAATTCCACTGATATATTACAGAAAATCATAGTCCATCACAAAATCAAATAAATCACAGTTCAAGACACTTTTGCAATACGCTCCGCTCTCCGCTAATCTATTGCCCTTTCAGGGCGATGATGATGTTTGCTGTTACCCGCCGCGTTGCGGCGGGCTGGCTTGTGTTGCCCTTTCAGGGCGATTCAGTGCGAAAGAATAACCGTCACCCACAAACGGATAACGCTCCCCATTCTACCGAATAGATTTGAATGATTATTCCCTGCACCGGTGGACAACCTTTTCGGCATACACTAGAATCATGCGGACATTCAAAACAAAAAGGAGGAAGATTATGTCATTCAGAAAACGGATGTTTTTCTTTGCAGTGATCAGCGTTGTGTTGCTGGGAACTGCTCTTACCGTTGGTAATAGTTTTGCTAACGAAGTTTCCGGTCGAGAAGCGTTGTCGCTGATTAATCAGCGGCTTAACGGTAACTATACGTGGTCGGACACCGCTTACGCTTCAGCGGTTCGGCACGCTGCGGCGATGGCTTCCGCTCATCGGGTTTTTCATTCCCCACAGGTCAACGAAGTACAAGAATGTTGCGTTGGCGGAGCGGAAACTGCTGATGATGCTGTCAGAATATGGCAAAACAGTCCGCCGCATCGAGCGGCTTTGATCCGCAATGCGGGAAATCGTGCCGCAGTTGCCGTAGTCGATACCTACTGGTGTTTTCAACTGGAAACTCCGGTAACAGCCGCAACCGTCACCAAAACGGCATACACGGCAAAAAATGTTCCGGTCAGTTATGAAAAAGAGGTTTCTACGGAACAAGTCCCGAAGAAACCTCGTCGTCAACCGTTATTCTTCCGGTTATTTCGGCGTTAATGTTAATAACAACACGCCGAATAATACCGGTGATAATACCGGTGGAAGAGCGGGCGCAGAGCGGCACGCCGATAAACTACCGGAGCCGGTGTGTAACATGGAGAGTAACACGTTGACGGACGGCAGTACGAATACGGTTGCGGACAACATGTTACCGGACGGTAACACGAGTACGAGTACGGCTGCGGACAGCAGTACACGCCGCGATACGGATTCGGGGCAATCACAACCGGTGTTGACTCGCACGGGCAAGGTTTCACCGAAATCGTTGTGGGCGTACTCTCGAATTCACTTTGAAGCGATTGTACGTCAGTCTGCGCGGAAACGGTATTAACCACAGCAAACAGCAATGCTACTGTAGTCAGGATAGTTAGGATCAAAAGTGTTTTTTTTGACATTTTGTGGTTCCTTATCTAATTGGTGAATAGTTAGTTGAAAAAATTAGTTGAAAA
>JAIROD010000212.1 GCA_031257725.1 Planctomycetaceae bacterium
GCGTACCGGATGTTCAAAACGCTCGCTGACGGCGGAATCAATGTCAATGTCATCTCCACCAGTGAACGCAGTATCTCCATCACCGTCAACAACGCGCAAGGGGAACAAGGTCTGCAACTGCTAAAAAATGAATTCGCCAATGAAATGATTTGAGATATAAAAAGTATTGTAATTAATTACTCATGTTTTTGAGTTGGCGAAAAGGTCTTTTACATCAATCAAATAAAACAACCAATTTCTACCCGTTGACAGTATATTAGACCTTTTCGCTAACCATAAACATTATGACAAAACACGACAAGGTTTATTTAGGAAAGGAACGCACGCGTCCCGCGTGCATCCCCAGAGTTAGTGGGAAATGAGACATTTGCGCTAACTCATGCACGCGGGACGCGTGCGATCCTTTTGGTTAACGAAAAGGTCTATTAACTATTAACTATTAACTAATCTTGCTCATTGGTGTTTCTTTTATATAATGGAGTGGAAGAATTTGATGAAGAATCATATTTCGACGTATTTTCGATGAAATCACGTTAATGTCAAACGAATATTGACAAATCAAAAGCTATGAGTATTGGTAATTTTAATCCGGTAATGCCGAGTGCGATTCAGGATGTAAAAAGTCACGAACGGACGACAGAAAGTCATGAACGTGCAGCACAGGCTCAAGGAATTAGCGGTGACGACAAGGAAAGTGAAGCGTCTTCTGGAGATCGGGACGCGGATGGTCGTCAGGCGTGGCAATGGATAAACCGCCCGGCGAAACCCAATGAAGAAAAAGATCACAAAGTTCCGGATATCTCCGGTCAAACCGGAAATTCACTCGATCTAAGCGGTTAAAAACCGGTTGTGGGACTTTGAAGGGATTAGGAATTTTAAGGACATTTCCTTTCCCCTGACCAAACCGTAGTGGCGGCAGCGTCCTCGCTGCCGAACCCTATCCCAAACCTCGAATCCCTCCTAACACCAACCCCTAATCCCTGCCTCTTCCACAAACTATGCAAGCGGAACTTCTTTATTCGGCTCATGCTTTAGTTGGTGAGGGACCGGTTTGGCATTACAAGGAGCAACTGCTCTATTGGTTGGATATTGAAGGTTTACAGTTACACCGTTTTGATCCGTCATGCGGTGTTGATGAATCCTTTCCGCTTTCCAACGAAGTCGGTTGTTTGGTTCCCTGCCGCAATGGGAATTTTTTACTTGCCGCAGAAACCGGAATTGAAGAAATTCACATTGGAACAAACGGGATTGAAACTATTGAAACCAACATAAAAATTCACCCGGAATCCGGTATTCCCGAAAATCGTTATAATGACGGCAAATGTTCACCGGAAGGGCGTTTCTGGTTTGGCTCACTCAATCGGCAACGCCAAACAGGTCGGGCATCGCTTTATGTTTTGGACAAACAACACGGTTGCCGAACCGCGATGACGGGAGCAACCAATTCTAATGGTCTTGCGTGGAGTCCCGATGGTAAAACGTTTTACTGGATTGACACCCCCACGCGGCAAGTTGACGCTTTCGACTATGATTCAACCGAAGGCACACTAAGAAATCGCCGAACCGTAATCAGTTTTCCGGCGGACAAAAACGTGAACATGACAGAAAAGGACAAGAATTGGAATGCAGATCAAAATTTCGGACGTCCTGACGGAATGACGGTTGATGCGGACGGAATGCTTTGGATTGCTCATTGGCTTGGCGGTCGGATTACACGTTGGAACCCAAAGAACGGGACACTCCTAGAAACAGTCCGGTTGCCGGTTTCCCGTGTTACGTCGTTAACCTTCGGAGGTTCAGAACTCAAAACAATTTTCATCACCACCGCAAGTCGAGGCTTAACACCGGAAACAAAAATTCATGAACCCGAAGCGGGAGGATTGTTTGTTTACGAATCCAAGATTGCCGGTTTACCGGTTTCTTGTTATGGGGAATCTCCAAAGTAACTATTCAGTCGAGGAAGGTAAACAATGTTTCACCAAAGGGCTTTCACATCACCATTGTGTTGCCGATAGGCAACTTGCCCCTGTTGACGGACGGTTTGAGTGTTGCCTACCGTTTGGCTAACCGATTTCCGTCCGCACACAGGGGCAAGTCGGCTATCACCGTATTGGTAAAAAACTTTCGGCGAAAGGTTACCTACCTTTTGATTATTGCCCCGATGATAAATAATAGGCTCGCTACTGAATAGTTACCTTTTTTATTCAACAGATTCTAGTTTCAACAATTTTCGAATTGGTACGAAATTGAAATCATTGAGTAATTTCTTTAACCGTGATTCTGTCCGATGCAGATTCAGGTAATGCCGAAAACGGCTTTTCAACGGTGCGTTTGGGATTCGCGGTTGGTTGGGGTCGATTTCCCAAGGATGAATGTAAAACACAAACGGTCTGCCCAATGTGTTGATCGAGCGAAGCCAACGAAATGTTACAAAATAGGGAAAGAACCGGAAATAACCGCCGCCGCCGGTCGGTAAATTTTGACCAAACCGCCGAATAACCGCCGGAGGAAATTCACAAATCACTCCCGATTCCGTTGTTATATCGTGAATTGCAAGCGGAGCATCGGCATTGCCATGCAAATCATGATGTATCGGAAAAACACTGCTATCGTAACGATAACCTTCTTCAACCAGAATACGGTGAGCCCACGTGGTGCGTTTGACAATGGAAAAACTAGGGGCACGGTAACCAATCACCGGTTGACCGGATTGTTCCTGCAAAAGCTGACGCGTCCGACGAATATCGTTTCGAAATTCTGTCTCCGTCATCTCGTACACTAATTGATGCATAAATCCGTGCGACGCAATTTCGTGACCATAACCGGCAATCTCCCGTACCAATTCAGGATATCGTTCCGCAATCCAACCAAGTACAAAAAATGTTCCGGTAACCGATTGGGAACGGAGAATATCAAGTATTGTTCGTGTATTGGCAACAACCCGTGATTCCCAAGATTCCCAATCATTCGGTGAAATCATTCGGGCAAATGCGCCAACTTGATAATAATCTTCCACATCTACAGAAAATGCATTTAACATAATTTGGGGTGGTTTAGAGTTTGGAGAACAAGCGGATTTTTTTTCACATGGGCGATACTATTCGCAGTCAATAGATTGCACCTTTCGTAATATTTCAGTGGGGAATCTCGCCTCATTTGGAATTTACCGAAAGTTCACGGCGTGAGCTTGCCCCGCATTGTTTGACATAACTCTAAAACACGGGGTAAACCTCGTCGTTAACTATTAATTAATTGGTTGAAAATAAAAAATTGAATTATTAGAAACGCCTAGTTACATAATTTATTGTTTTTCACTGTTTAGATTATCCGGTACATTGGCGATTGCCTTTAATTCGTCGGGTACAACGAATGTCGGAATGCCTTCCAATGCCCACCCCGCCGA
>JAIROD010000220.1 GCA_031257725.1 Planctomycetaceae bacterium
GATCAAAAAATTCCGTCCCGCTAAGGACGACATGTTGGTAGAAAATGGTGTCGCAACATGATTCGCGTCCCGTAGGGACGCAATGTTGGTGAATTGATCGTTGGTGTTTTTTCTACCAATATTTCGTCCCTAGCGGGACGAGTGTTTTTGATTGACCTCGTTGGCTACCAAGATGTTGTCCCTACGGGACAGAAAAAGGAACATTCACCGCTACTGAATAGTTACTAATTTTTGTGTGTTTCGTGAAATTTCGTGTATTTCGTGTTTAAAATAGACAGTTACGAACTAGTTAATAGTTAACGACGTGGTTTACCCCGTGTTTTGAGTTAACGACGAGGTTTGTCTCGTGTTTTGGGATTAAGTCTAACAACGCGGGGCAAGCCCACGCCGTTAACTTTTCGGTAAATTCTGAATAATGAGAGATTCCCAATAGATAGTTACAACATTCAATAGGTCAGCAAGCATTTAATTACTTGTCCGGTTTTACCGATTTCAAGGGCGGTGTTGATTTGTTCTACCGGAAACTTGTGTGTTACGAAATCGGCGGCATTGAGTTTTCCCTCGCGAATCCATTGGCAAAGCGGTTTTTGTGCGGCGCGTTCGCGGAAACGTGTGGGCCACTGATGTACGAAAAGATTGAAGTTATACGGTGCAAGCGATTTTTTGACCGGAATCATCTCATTGGCAAGCACTCCGTAAATACACATTGAACCGCCAAGTTTAAGTAACGGTAACGATAAATTGACAATCGTCTCATCGCCAACCGCATCAATCACCGCATCCAACGGCGTACGCTCATTCCGTAGTTGCGGAATTTCTTCCGGTACAAAAACTTGATCCGCACCCATTGATTTAATTTTTTCATGCCGTGTTTTATTGGGTTCAACAACTCCAATCCATCTTATTCCGAGTAATCTGGTAAATTTGACAAAACTTAAACCAACCGGACCTGCGCCGAATATTAAAATATCGTTACCGGCTTGGAGGTTGAAATCTCCGATGCCGCCGTAAACTTCACGCCATGTACAAAGCAATACCGCTTCGTCAAACGGAATATCCGTATCAACAACAGTTTGAATTTCACACGAATCAAACCAACCGTTTTCCGCGTTTGCAACACCGTCTTCAACCATTGCGTCGTGATCATGCGCAACAACATATTCACAAAATCCGCCCCAACCGCTGTGATAATCCGACCGCCCGAACTCGCCAAGCAATCCGCCAATCACATGATCGCCGACTTTAATGTTACGAACCTTCGCGCCGACCGATTCGACAACGGCAACTCCTTCATGCCCCAACACCAACGGATATTGATTCACACCGGGAAAATGTCCCTCAATCAATTTCCGATCCGTTGCGTTACAAAGAGCGGTTACTTTGTTTTTTGCTACAACTTGATAGGCTTTCGATATTGGTTTGGCAACTTCCACAACTTCAACACGATTCGGTTCTAATACAACGACGGCTTTCATTGTTAATAAAATTTGTTAAATGATTAATAATTATTAGTTAATGGTTTTCTAAAATTATGAATTAAAAAAATGGTAATTATTCAGTGGAATTTTCGAATACTGTTTCAATAAACCTTATTTTCACCTTATTTTTTTTAACGAAACAACCTTAGTAGCAACAAGGTAAAACAACAACTAACCTTATTACCTTATTAGTAAATCCCATTTTCTCAAAAAAAGATTAATACAAAAATGCGTACAATACAAATCGTACAATATCAAAATAAGGTAATAAGGTTTGTCTTTTGTAGAAATCATTGCTACTAAGGTTGTTTAGTTTAGGAAAATAAGGTAAAAATAAGGTTAGTTGAAACAATTATTATTTTTTTTAGCAAATTCGGCTGATATATTACAAAAAATATTTTTTGAAATCAAAAATATCCCTTATGTTCTTAAAGTCCCTAACTCCAAAAATTACATTAAATCTTGCGAAGTTCATCGAACAATCCGATAAGCGATTGATAGGCTTTGTCAAACAAGGGACGGATTTTTTTGTACGATTTTTGATTTTCCAAATGCGGTTCCAATGTTTCTTCGATGCGCAGGAATCGTTCGATAACGTCGAAGTCCTTGAAAATCCCGACTCCAACGCCGCCGATCATTGCTGCGCCTATTGATGTTGCTTCTTCAAGAAAGTTGGGGCGTTGAATTTTGACATCGAAAATATCCGCCATCATTTGCAACCAAACCAGCCCTTTTGCACCGCCGCCGATCACCGTTATTGTATCAATCGGAATATGTTGACGGAAAATATCAACGATTATTCCAAAATTGTACGTAATTCCTTCCATCACACTGCGAATCATATCGCAACGCTGAGAAGCCAACGTCAAACCGATAAAAGCACCGCGAGCGTTTGGATTCCAATGCGGTGAACGTTCACCCAAAAGATACGGTAAAAAAAGTAAACCGTTCGCGCCGGGCGGACTTTGCAACAAAAATTTGTTCATCAATTGATAAACATTTTCATTTCGGATTTTTGCTTCGGCGGATTCGGCGGTGCAGATTTGTTCCTTGAGCCAGTTATAAGCCGCCCCTGCTGTTTGCACGGAACCGGTCGGATGATAATAACCCGGCACGCAGTGCGCCCAGGTCATGGTTCTCATTTCAGTATCAAAAATTGGATTCTCTGTGGTCAATCCGATCCACCCGCTCGAACCGAGATAAAGATACGTTATTCCGGGACGCACCGAACCAACTCCAACCGTTGCGCACGTTCCATCGCCGCCGCCGCAACAAACCGGCGTACCAACTTTCAATCCTGTTGCTTTAGCCGCTTCTCCGGTTATTTCGCCGAGAATGTGTGTGGACGGAAAAACATCGGGGAAAAACGATTCATCAATATTGGCGGCATGAAGTATCGTTTGCGACCACTTTTTTGCACACAAATCGAACGCATTGGTGCTTGATGCGTCGGAGTAATCGGTTGCGAGAACATTGGTCAAACGAAAATTGATATAATCTTTAGCGCAAATTGTTTTGAATGTTTTTTGGAAAATTTCCGGTTCATTATTTCTGATCCAAAGTAATTTCGGCAACGAATAAACAGCCGCAACACGATGTCCTATAATTTTGTACGCATTTTCCATTGAAATATTGGACAAAATATCGGAGGCTTCTTTTTCGCTTCGTTGATCGCAATAAATGATGGATGGACGTAACGGATTCCCATGCTTGTCAACACAGGTCGAACCCATCATTTGCCCGCTCAGCGCAACAACGGCAATTTGCGACGAATCAATTTTTGACTTGTTGAGCAGTTGTTGAGTCGATTCACAAACGGCTTTCCACCAATCATTAGGGTCTTGTTCCGCCCAAACACGGTTAAAATAATTTGTCGGATAGGAAACGATACAATGAGCGATTAATTCACCCTGATCAGAAAACAAAGTCGCTTTGTTACCGGAAGTTCCGAGATCGTGTGCAAGAATGTAAGACATTTTTGGATTTATGATTTATAATTTATAATTTATGATTTAAAATTATTGATGTTATATTTTAGGTATTCTTAATATTGATACCGCCTGCATTCATAATAATTATGTTTCATTACGTATCAATATCGTTAAGATTCATTGGATTTTTTGTAATATAATTTTTTTATTTTCAAATTGTGGTGTATTTTATTGGTCATGCAGGAGCAACTCGTTATTAACCGTAGGCTTTATCCAGCGGTAAGTAACACTATTGACCTAATTCCGCTCAAGGGACGACGCATTGATTTTTGGGAGTGAGACATCACTCTTTAACCCAAACAAACAGTTACAAAAAAAGTAATTATAATTGTTCCGCTTCGGCGAGGATGTTTTTTGCACTTTTGCCGACGCCGAAACGTTCAGCACCGGCTTCAATCATTTTTTGTACGGTTTCCAAATTTCGTACTCCGCCGGATGCTTTAATTTTGACGGCGTTTCCGGCAATCTGTTTCAAATAAGCGATATTCTCCGGTGTGGCGCCTGTGGGCGTCCAACCTGTTCCGGTTTTGATCCAATCCGCGCCGCCTTTGATAACAGCATCGGCAGCGCGTTTCATTAACTCATGATCGAGATAATAACATTCGATAATTACTTTAAGAGTTTTTGTACCGATTGCATTTTTGACGGCTTTGATATCCTCATAGACTTCCTGATACATTCCGCTGAGTAAAAAGCCAACATTAATCATCAGGTCAAATTCATCAACATCAAATTGGAGATAATTTTTTGCTTCAAGAACTTTCATTTCAGTGGTCATTCCGCCGGCAGGAAATCCAATAGGCGTACCGATTAAAAATTTGCCGGAGCGTTCATTACGGTAATTGCACAAGAATGAAAGCAATGATGGAAGTACAAACACCGCCTTACAATCATACTCGATTGCAAGTTCGGCAAACTCTTGAATTTCCTTTTTGGTCGAATTTGCCTGTACTGCACTTACATCAAGCATTGAGGCAATCGTTTTAATATTTATATTCGTATTTGTATTTGTATTCATATTTAATGTTATAGAAGACGATCGTTTTTTTTGTGAATGATTACTATCATTTTCAATTGTAACATTTAGGATAATCCGTCTATTGATAAGGATCAACAGAAGTTTCGGTAAACAAGACAAAATAACATAATCGTTTGCAAAATGACATAAAAATTTTGTAATTATTCAGTGGACTATTTGTTTTCGCCACAAGCGATTATTCGTATTTGTTAACGGCGGGGTTTACTCCGTGTTTGTGGGTTAAGTCTAACAACGCGGGGCAAGCCCACACCGTTAACTTTCGGTAAATTCTGAGTAACTATTCAGTCGAGGAAGGTAGGCAACCTTTCGCCGAAAGGTTGCGCCGGTTGGTTTGTTATTGTGTTGTACGCTGTTGGTCTTTAATTTCCAGCCGTCAACAGGGACAAGTCGGCGAGTACACCGTATTGTTTAAAACCGCCCGGCGGTCGGTTGCCTACCACGACGGAATAATTACAAATTGAAACAAAAAAATTTTTCGTGTAATTTCGTGTGTTTCGTGTTAAAAAGGTTAAAACAAAA
>JAIROD010000259.1 GCA_031257725.1 Planctomycetaceae bacterium
TTAACTATTAACTATTATAATAGGTTGAAAATAAAAAATTGAATTATTTGAGATGCCCTTTACTTATCCCATTCTTATAACCGTAAAATCCGGTACAATCGGGAAAATTTAAACATTAAAATGACAACCGCCGAAAGTATAATTATCATACATTGATTACATTTGTTATCCTGCCAGAGAAAACTCATATTCTCATTTTTCCCCATGCAACAATCGACAGCACGATTTCTGCAATATTTACGAGTGGAACGGAATGTTTCGGAGTTGACCTTGAAAAGTTATCAGGAAGACTTTGATGCGTTGTCAGAATATTTGTACGATTTGTTTGATAAACGAATTCCGCATCCGTCTGAAATTACCACTCTTCAACTTCGCGGTTATGTTGCGGCAATGCATGAAGCAGGTTATGCCAAAGCAAGTATCGCACGACGTTTAGCGTCGCTTCGCAGTTTTTTCAAATTCGGAATGCGCGACGGTTGGGTTACGGAAAATCCGGCGAAGCCGTTGCGAAATCCACGCGGAAATCGTAAACTCCCCTATTTTCTTTCAACCAAAGAAATCGGACAATTATTGTCGGCTCCGCCATCGTTTGATCCGTTTGGGGTTCGTGATCGGGCGGTGCTTGAAACAATGTACTCCGCCGGAGTGCGTGTCGGGGAATTGGTTACAATGAATCTGGGTGATCTTAGTCTTGCCGAAGGATTGGTTCGTGTTCGCGGAAAAGGACGGAAAGAACGTTTTGCACCACTCGGTTCGTATGCAGTCAAAGCAATCCAAAAATGGTTTCGTTACCGCAAGGAATTGTTGATCGGCAATATTGACGCTTTAGGTCGCCACCGCCCCAAACCCAGACCATCCAAAGCCGCTAAACGTAATCTGAAACTCAATTCCGGTGATCAACCGCTTTTTCTGACCAAACTCGCCGGTCGGATGTCCACACGAAGTATTGCGCGGATGCTCGAAAAATATTTGAAACTCAAAGGTCTGGACTCCAGAACCACTCCGCATACTCTCCGCCATAGTTTTGCAACTCACCTTTTAGATCGCGGTGCGGATATTCGGAGCGTTCAGGAACTTTTGGGACATAAAAGTCTTGTTACAACACAAATTTACACTCATTTAAGTACCGCAAATTTACTCGAAATCTATGAAAAAGCACATCCAAGAGCAAAATAAACGCAACACAGCAAAATAAACACAACACAAAATGCTAAAAATTCTTTTTTTTGCCGACAACACTTTTAATAGAATAACCTTTTGAGATTCGGTTCTGGTAGGCGACAAACAGTTCAGCGATCACACCCATCGAAAGAATTTGACCGCCGAAAAGCAATGCCGCAACGCCATAAAGAACAGCCGGTCGTGTTCCGATATTGACCGGTTTATCGAGTCCGAAACACGCGAGTCCTTCAAATTCAAGGCGTGAAATACCCCAAATGGCGGCAAGATAAGTTAATAAGAAAAATCCGATTCCCATGGCAATCAGTCCGACCGTTCCCATCAGATGTTGTGGACGTTGACCGTAACCGGTTAAAAACCAAACGGTGAACAAATCAAGAAAACCTTTGACAAACCGCGTGAAACCGTATTTTGATTGTCCGAATTGTCTGGCGCGGTGGGCGACCACTTTTTCGCCCACTCGATAACCGCGAGCCGACGCCAACACCGGAATAAAACGATGTAACTCTCCATACAACACAATCTCATCGAAAATTTCACGCCGATAACATTTCATTCCGCAATTATGATCGTGTAACTTAACGCCGGTCATATAACTGACCATTGCATTAAAAAACCGTGACGGAATTACTTTATGCCACGGATCATGCCGGACCTTTTTCCAACCGCTAATTACTTCAAGACCTGATTCCATCATTGCGATAAATTCAGGGATTTCATGCGGATCATCTTGAAGATCAGCGTCCATTGTCAAAACAATTTCACCTTGCGCCGTTTCAAATCCGGCGTTCAACGCCGCTGCTTTACCGAAGTTACGGCGGAACCGGATACCGTGAATCCGGTCATCCTGTGCCGCGAGTTGTTCCACAATCTCCCAACTTCGGTCTTTGGAACCATCGTCAATAAAAATGATTTCCAATTCGTAACGATTCCTCTCCGCAACACTACAAATTTCCTGATAAAGTTGCGGCAGACTTTCTTCTTCGTTATAAACAGGAACAACAATAGAAAGATACATCGGATTCTCCTTTCTTGTTATACTCATCATACTTTAAATTGCGTTATTTTATTTTAGGACGCCAAATAGAGTCAATAACGTAACTGTCTATTTTAAACACGAAACACACGAAAATTATACGAAAAGGACAACAGAAATCGTATCTATTCACCAGATTGGAGGTTTTACATTTTGCGGTTGATTTATTATAAGCAACAACCCCTTTAGGGGTTCAACATGAATAACCGCCGGTTTCAACCGGCGGTAACGGACACACAACCACCTCAACCCCTTTAGGGGTTGTACTAAAAAATAGATCGTTTACAAGTTTCCCTACAGGTTTTGTAGTCTGCTACAAAGGTCTCGTAGTACATTAAAAAGGGTAACTATTCCGTTGCGGTGAATGTTCCTTGTTCTGTCCCTACGGGACGCGGATTTTTTATTGCATTTTTTCTACCAATATGCCGTCCCTAGCGGGACGGAAAATTCAGGAACACTACTGAATAGATACTCTTTTTTTATTTTCTACCTATGATACTTTTCACGTTTCAAAATTCCATACGTTTCACATCGATTCCCGGCAATGCGGTTAGTTTGGCGGTCATTTCATCGGCTTTTTCCGTACCGCCGACAAATTCGACCAGGATTAAACCGTTTGGCGCACAGATATTATTGGTTGCTTCATGCAAACCAAGCCGAGTTCGGATACTACAGCCATATTCACGGAACACGGCTTGAACCTCGCCGGAATTTTGGGCAAAACTTGTTACATTGACTCCAAGAATAATTCGTTGGGACATTGTGTTGACTCCTAAAATAAAAAGGAAAAGGAAATTGTTAATAATCGGAACATTACGCTTTGTTCCAATTGATAAGGTTAATTTTTTTCCGGTTGTTTCGGAATTTTTTCACGATACTCAATTTTTTCCACACACATTGCGATAGACGCAGCAAGCATATTATTGATCTGTTTTGTGAGTCCGTTTTTTCGTAGTAAATTACCGTGATACGGATTTTCGGTAATTTCAGCACGTTCATATTTCAGTGCATCTTTACAATTGGGACGGTTTATAATATCATCAAGCCAACACCGTAACAAAATAGCCGCTCCTGTCTTAAATTGATAAATGTTTTCATCTTCCCGTTTTTTTTGTTCTAATAATAATTTTAACGCTTCTTCATTGTCGTACCAATTAATAGAACATTCACAAAAACCGTCTTGTCTTGTATTAACATTGTCGAATTGAAATAACATTGCCGTTGCACGTCCTTCCGAATCAATGAAATCAGCATTGGAAATACCGCGAATCAATTTTTCCGCATAATTCATTTTGACGATAGGTGTTTTAATGATAAGTATAACTTTAGTTTTGGTGCATTACACTCTTAATATAATAAATTCCGGCACATACGACTCTATTTCCTTAACAGTTTACTAAAACGAAATTGACTATTTTTGAAACTATTTCCTGATATTCAGTTCCCAAACGGCATGTTTCCGCCTTAAAATAACCGGTTGTTCTATTTTCAAATAAGACATAACAGGAAGATTTATCCGGTTCCTGTTCTATTGAAAAACCAATACGGAAATATTCAAAATTCCACTCTGCCAATACCGAATCGTCTTCTTGTTCTGTTAAGTGAATTTGCGGCAAACGGTTTGATATTTCTGAAACATTGATAATTTCATCCAAATACGTATCAATGTTATTCAGTAATTCTACCGTTTGTTTACGAACAAATTCGTTGCGCAGATAAATTGCAAGCTGAAGAGCATTCTGAACAACATTTAGATTGGCCGGTTTTTTGATTTTATAAAAAGGTTTTGATGAGACGGATTTCCGGATTGTCGGATAAAATCTTTTTGTAATACGATGAGTACACACGTCAACATCAAGCGTATTATCTGTTTGGGGTATTTTGAAGGGAATTGTTGTTTGTGTTATTGGAGTATTCATTTTGATTCAGGCTCCATGGCATGATGAAGTTTATCGGTAATAATTGCACGGATAATTTTTGTTGAATGACGATGCAATTCTTCAATCGCATCTTCTGTTTCATGGGTATATTTTTTTCCAAAAAAAAGATCGCTGTCAACAATAAATGATAATTCCGAATTAGTGATTGGTTGTTTATCAGAATTTTTGGCATATCCTAACGCCGTAATAATACGGGCAATTGCACCATTACCAATGTCTAATTCCGATGTGCCGGAATATCCCGTAACATCATTTTTTACATCATTACAAGATAAAAAACCAAGTACAAACGGTTGTATGAGTTCATCCCATGCGACATCTTTTAATCCTAATCGTGAAGGACAAAAAACATCAATATACCGTAACCCCACTCTTTCAAAAAAAACCGGCTTGTAAATTTCAATCAAGACCGCCAATATTTTTCGTAAACGAGCAATAAAATCTTCCCATTTTAAGTAATTTGTTGTCGTCAGGGATAAAAATGTACTGGTCAAATTTATTACCCAAACGCCGTCGTCTGAAGTAAAGGAATAATTATTTAAGTTGTCCGGTGAAATATTGAACGGTAATCCATCTGAATCCGGTTCGAATAAAACTCTTCTCACGTTTTCAGTTGTTACGTTATAAAACGGATATTGATCACGGAGACAATCCTGAAATGTAGCGGGCGGTTTTTCATTGATTGACAAAATACACGGGAATCGAAGTTGACAAACCACCTGGTCAAGCGGATTTTTCTTATAAATCATTCGTTGTGCTTCTTTAAATGGCATTATAACACCTTAAATGTTTTCTGATTATTTCATATTTTTGGGGGACAATAATTTTTTGGGGGGCAATATTCGGTAGGCGGTCTTTCGCCGAAAGGTTGCCTAGCACCTGATATTGATCCAACTACCTCAAAAAATGGGAAATAATCAGAATGTTTTGTTATCGTGAACGGTTACAATATTTTTATATTGAATGTTTTACTATAAATATTAATTTTTGAAAAGGGGTGGAAGATCATAAAACTTCCGTAATTTTATACGGTTTGCGGTCAAAGTTCAAGGTGGTCAAGAGTGGTTTGAGATTTTGTTCAGACACATCCAGAGAGCCGCCATTCGGACGGCAACACCGTTGGTAACTTGGTCGAGGATGGCGGACTGGGGACCGTCGGCAACTTCCGGCGTAACTTCAAGACCGCGATTGATTGGTCCTGGCGCGATAATTAAAACACTTGATTTTGCTTTCGCCAATCGGACAACATCCATTCCGTAAAGATGGGCATATTCCCTTGTGGAAGGAAAAGGGCGGACAACTTGGCGTTCGAACTGAATCCGCAGTAAATTGAAGACGTCAACCCGATCAAGAATTTTGTCGAGTGAGTAGGAAATTTCGACGCCGATATTTTCCCATTGCTTTGAGACTAACGTTGACGGTCCGCACAAAATCACATGAGCACCGAGTGCTTTGAGTCCCCAAATATTGGAACGTGCGGTTCGGCTATGGGCAATATCGCCAACAAGTGCAACTGTTAATCCGGCAATTTTACCGAAACGCCGCCGAATGGTCATCATATCGAGAAGAGCCTGAGTTGGGTGTTCGTGTGGACCGTCGCCGGCATTGAGGACATGCCCGCGAATATTTTCCGATAACAGTTTTGCCGAACCCGGACAAGAATGTCGTACAATCACCGCGTCCACCTGCATCGCTTCAATATTTTTAACCGTATCAATAATCGTTTCGCCTTTGGACAAACTGCTTGTGGACGCGGAAAAATCAATCACATCGGCACCGAGTCGTCGTGCGGCGAGAGCGAAACTTGTTTTGGTGCGTGTTGAATTTTCAAAAAACAGATTAACGCATGTTTTTCCTGCAAGCAGTGGGATTTTGCGATCACCGTGCGTCAGAACGGTACGAAATCTTTCCGCCTGATCAAGCAGCATAGTTATTTCGTCGGCGTTAAGTTCTTCAAGTCCCAGCAGATGCCGCCGTTTCCAAGCGGCTGGAACATTTCCCCAAGTCTGTACGTTTGTCATACAATCATTTGTCATACAATTATTTAGATTACAACCATTTATACTATTGAGAATTTCTCATAATTCAGAACTTACCGAAAGTCAACAGCGCGGGCTTGCCCTGCATTGTCGGACTTAACCCCCAAAACACGGGCTAAACTCCGTTGCCAACCCCAAACACGGGGGAAACCCCGCCGTTGACTATTAATTAATAGGTTGAAAATAAAAAATTGAATTATGAGAGACACCCCATTGACAAAGGTTTCGGTTTTCCGCGATTCCGTGAACTGGTGAGAGCGGCAACTCATACCGGTTAATTGGTCAATTGATTAATGGGTCAATAGTATATCACTATCCTAGTGTCAATGTAAAGCCTTGAGTTTTCTACTACGACCAACATGTCGTCCCTAACAGAACGGGAATATTCATTATCGGCAATTTCTAAAAACTCTGTATCTACTCACTCGATTGGAGGTTTTACATTTTGTGATTGATTTATTACAACTAACAACCCCTAAAGGCGTTGTTCGGTTGTTATAGGGAGTCGCTGAATGCGTAACATGAATAAGTAAATTGGTATTTTAGTGATGGTTTATTGGAGATTTTCTTTTGAAAAACCTAATCCTTGTTCATTGAGAACAAATGTTCCCAGTGTTCCATCTTTGATAACAAACATCGAGGGATATTTTTTATCCCACCCGATATTTGCTTTCGGGCAGTATTGCCGTCCATTGCCTTCTATCGCTGCAACAGTTGGAATCCGTGCGGAAAGAGTTGCGGAATGGAGAAACGATGCTCCGACACAGGTCAAATCCTGCACACAAAGGAACATCTTATATTTTTGTGCCGCCGCAGCCATGAGCAACGCTTCCGACTGTCCTTTACACGCTTTAAGCGCAACACCGGAATAACCCATTTTCCGGCTGTCATGCAACGATTCCAAATCCACCAGCGATTCGTCAATCACCACCGGTTTGATTGCAGCCGCTTGGTGCATGGTATTTTCTGGAAACGCTTTTAAATTCCGGTTGGTTGGTTGCTCTAAATATTGTAACCGACGAATAGCCGCCGTCGATTTTTCTTCAATCTTTTTCAGAAATTCAAGAACATATTCGACATTGGGACAACGTTCATTGAAATCAGCAGAGTACACCCATTCCGTACAACCGCGTTTTGTTTGTTCTTCTTCGGCAATCCGGTCAATCGCAATAACACGATTCACATCCCAATCAAGTTGATCGCCGTTCAATTTAATTTTAATATGTGTTAGCCCGTTGAACGAAATCCATTGAGCAAAAGTTTCCGGTAAACCATCGTTGAGCGGTTCGTTCACTTCGGTGTTGGTCAACGGATCGAGTGCCCCGACCAAATGATACAACGACATTCGGTTTTTCGGGGTGCGGAGTGTATAACGATCAAGATATTCTCCCTCAAATTCATTACCAAGATAATACGAAAGATCACGATTACAAAATTCTTCCGAAAGAAGATTGTAAACATTTTCGCTGTGAACACGTCCGTAAGCGTCAAAAACTGCCGCTTCAAACGGACTTGCGGCGACAAGTTGTGCGAGTTTCGGAATCGGTTCTGCGTCAATACTTTTACTTTTACTTTTACTTTTAATAACAGTTTCGGCAAGCGGCGTATATTGTTTTGAAAAATCATAAGTCAATTCGAGCGGATGTCCCCATTCGCGGTATTCGGCAGCGGACCGGACGATTTTTTTACCGAATTGGATCATGGTTTCCAACGAATCCGCCGGTTCTGTTTTTCCGGCGGGCCACGCCCAAATATTGCCCATGGTCATCGAACCAAAACCTTCTGCGGTTTTACCGTTTCGGGTTTTGACTTTAACAACAGTATCAAAAACCGTCACATCCCGAACAACTCGTCCTCCAAATTTCATAGGACTCCGATATTGAAAAGGTTGCGTTGAACAGGTTACGCCGATAATTTGAATGTCGGTAAGTTTCATAAATAAGGTTCCTTCGTGTTTAATAAATACTCGGTAAAAATTGAGCAATGGTTAATGGTTAAAAATTTACAGAAAAAATTGTATCTATTCAGTGGTTTGGTTGTCTTTCCGAATATTCCCGTCCCGTTAGGGACGACATCTTGGTAGAAAACGGTATAACAAAATGATCCGTAACTGTCTATTTTAATTTTTATTAGTCCTGCAAGGACAACACTGTCTATTTAATTTTGGTAATATTTCAGCGAAGCTTTTACATCCCAACGGGATGTTTCCAACATAGCCGTTGGT
>JAIROD010000262.1 GCA_031257725.1 Planctomycetaceae bacterium
ACCAACGGCTAGGTTGGAAACATCCCGTTGGGATGTAAAAGCTTCGCTGAAATATTACCAAAATTAAATAGACAGTGTTGTCCTTGCAGGACTAATAAAAATTAAAATAGACAGTTACGGTAAACCCCGTCGTTAACAAATGGGCAGAAAATAAAAAACTTGAATTATTAGAGATGCCCTATTTTTGTTTGTTTATTTATTTTCAGTTTTGTTTTCTTGGTTTGATTTGGTGATGACGAATTTGAGCATATCGAGTAATTGGGTGAGGATAAACGGTTTGAAGATTGGTTTTGGCACACCGGCTTCAGCGGCACGTGTGGTTACGTGACCGCTATCGTAACCAAAAGCACGCATATAAATAAACGGAATAAACGGAACTTCTGATTTCGGACAACAGGGGTCTTCGTCCGGCGGATCGCATGAGGTA
Source organism: Planctomycetaceae bacterium (assembly GCA_031257725.1). GTDB lineage: Bacteria > Planctomycetota > Planctomycetia > Pirellulales > Thermoguttaceae > WRKP01. The sequence goes on from JAIROD010000262.1 coordinate 428, forward strand.
TCGTTTGGAATCATGTTGTACTGCTTGCAATAAGCGCAACGAACCCGCTTAAAAAACTGAAACGCCGACATGTCCGGTAATTTAATATCACTCATAAAAATATCGTATTTGGTTGTTTCCAGCATTTTCAACGCACTTTCACCGGTTAATGCGGTTTCGACGGTACAACCGTAATAGAATAACAACCGACTCAGTTCACGCCCAACCGATTCGTCAGCATCCACCGTTAAAATACGCTTATTCCGTAACATCGTGTATTTACTGCAATCCGTTGCGGAAATTTCCTGCGGTAAATCAACAGCGATTTTCGCAACAAATCCCTGAAAAGCCGCCTGAACTTCACGGGTCAGTTGACGAATCCGCGCAAACGCTGAAAGTAAGTCTTCGTGTTTGCTCAGATCACCCATTTGAAGCCGTGCGGTTTCGTTCAGAATCTGGTTGATCGGTCCCACCGCCATTCCGTACACTTTTTCAATACTTCGGTAAGCGGAATCTTTTTGTTCAAACGAAAAAAGATCAAGCGTGTGAATTGCTTGAGCAACATCTTTGGCAAAAGATTCCAGCAAACGTAAATCGTTATTATCAAAGGCTTGCGGTTTTTGACTTTCCGCATTAAAAGTTCCAACCATTTTGCCGCGATAAAGAAGCGGAACCGTAATAGAACTGCGTGAACCATGAATCCCTTCAATGAAAAACGGATCCTCCCGCGAATCGTCCATTTTGTAACTTCGGGCGTGAAAAGCAACCCAACCCGTAATACCATTGCCTTCCTGTTTCGCGTAAAGAGTTCGTTGTTTGGCTTCTTCCGTCATCCCAATAGCCAGAAGCGGTTCCAGCAGATTCGGGACTTTTTCGGAAAGAGTTCGGATTTCAATAGAAGCAAAATTAAGAATTTTCTGAGCAAAATTACCAATCTTGGCTCGGAGAATATTAACTCGTTCCTGCGGTGATCGGGAAAGAACATCTTCTTTGGATAAATCCGCCAACTCCTTACCGGCTTCACGAAGACGTTCCCATTTGATTTCACGAATGGTTTGTTCGGTTACATCATGTAATTCAACAACAAAATTGAACGGCTTACCATGTTGATTCAAAACCGGTGCAGCACTCATCTGAAGATAACGACCCCATTCCTTTTGAACTAAAAGCGTTGAAGAAGATTGACCGGTTAATCGGGTTTTGGAAAACGGACAATAATCCGGTCCCCGCATCTCCGGACGACCAAGCGGAATAAAAAAACGTTTACCAATTAAATCTTCGGCGGAATTGCTCCATTCCCTGAATTGACGGTTACACCACAAAATATGTTGATCGTTATCCACCAACGCTAATCCGGCAGGAAGATTTTCTAAAATGCTCCGCTCTTTGGAATACTGACTCCGTTCATAAAATCCCTGAAAAAATTTCCGCTCGATAAGTAAGGCGTTGTAATCGCTATCAACCATTTTGAAAAGAGCACCTTCAACATTGGGACAAAGTTCATAAGTCCAGTAGTTTGAATCTCCCAAAAAACTCCCGCCAAACTGATCCCACGATGTTCCCACAACCAAAACTTTATTTTTTTTTCCGGTTCCTATTCCATTCTCTTCGTTTTTGTTTTGTTCCGGCATGATATTAGACCCTTCTTCGGCTTCAGGTTTTGGAGACGATATGTCCCATTTTATCGTGCAATCTGAATTAAAACCACCGCCAATTTCGCTTAATTCTAGCCTATTTTTATCACTCTGCAAGAAGGATGAAATTTTGCTGATTGTTTCATATTTTGGGAAATCATAGGGAATCTCTAATAATTCAGAATTTACCGAACGTTAACGGCGTGAGCTTGCCCCGCGCTGTTCAACTTAACCCTAAAACACGGAGTAAACCCCGTCGTTAACTATATTAACTGGGAATTTCTAATAATTCAGCATTTACCGAACGTTAACGGCGTGGGCTTGCCCCGCGTTGTTAGGCTTAACCCTAAAACACGGGGTAAACCCCGTCGTTAACTATTAACTATTAATTAATTGCTTGAAAATAAAAAATTGAATGAGGAATGCCCACTAGCCCATTCTTTTTCTTAAACGGCTCTTGCCTATTTTTTTCAATTTGGTATTTTAAATGTCTGATTTTGACTTTGGGGTAATCTCTAAAAAAGGAGTCGAACTATTCGCCGAAGTAATTTATTTTTTGGCATTTTTTGTTAAATTGTTTTTTTAGAGATTTTTACTCCATGTTCCATTTCCCATTTTCCATTTTTTCAACAAGAAAGGAATTTACTATGAATTTTGAACCGTTTCGTCTGGTCGTGTTGTTTGTTTCTTTTGTGTGTTTTCCATTGGTCGCCGATGCTGTTGAACCGTTGACGAAGCCGGTGAAGGCGATTGTTTTACCGGATGGAGCGTTGCATCCCGACGGTATGACGGTCAACCCCCAAACCGGAGAGATTATTCTTGCTGTTCCGGTTATTGGCGAAAAGGGGAACGCATCGCTTCTGAAAATTGATGCCGAAGATAATGTTTCCAATTACTTCGAACTCCCAGCCCATCCCGAAACCGGACGTGTTACACCGCTTGGGATTTCCTTTGGTCCGGACGGGCATCTTTATGTTGCCGACAGTCAATGTTTAGGCGGTAATCCCAATCACAAATCCCGTCTATTGCGTGTTGTGCATGAAGAAGGAAAACCGGTTCGGACGGAAGTGTTGGTAACGGGAATAACCCAAGCCAACGGACTTGAAATTTTCGGCGATAAAATTTATGTTGCGGAAACGCAGGTTGATCCGTTGATTGTTGAGATGCCAATGACCAGCGGCGTATTCTGTTTTGATCTTGCGGAATTTAAAAGCGAACTTCAGGTTGTCCGTCGCGGACGTTATCGTACTCATGCTCAGGGACCGCCGCCGGTTTTGCACGTTTTGCCGTATCAGAAAGACCCTCATTTTATTTTCAGTTTCCAAACAACCGACTCCGACCGTAACGGGCAACAAAAAGTCGGGGCAAACGGAATCGGACTTTCAAAAGAAGGATTGCTTTACGTTGCCAATTTCGGTGATAAAAAAATCATTGAAGTCAAATTGGCCAAAGACGGTAAAACGGTCATTTCCAACCGTGATATTATGGACGGTAAGGGGGTGAATGAAAGTGTTGACGGGCTTAAAGTTTGCCCGAAAGGTTACATTTTTTTCGCCGATTATGTCGGCAACTCGGTTTGTGTAACCAATCCGGCAAACGGTAAAACAGTTTTGATTGCCAAAAATCCAACGAATCCGAATTCCGATGCCAAAAAAATCGGTGCCCTTGATCGTTGTTCCGAAGTGTGTTTGCGTGACGGAAAACTTTATGTTGCCAATATTGATCTCGAAGACAACAACGCTCCGCATACGGTTAGTGTTATTGATCTGACCGGAATTGATTTCGACACGCTGTTGAAATAAATTTAAAGTAACTATTCAGTAGCGGTCCTATTACTTATCATCAGGTCAATAAACAAGAGGTAGGCAGCCTTTCGCCGAAAGTTTTTTACCTACGGTTGCGTTGCCGATAGGCAACAGTGAATCAGATTCGATTGGGTAATTGGTGTTTCCGACTGGTTTGGAAACTGATTGCCGGCGGGAAACAGGGGCAAGTCGGCTATCGCCGTATTTAGTAAAAACCTTTCGGCGAAAGGTTGCCTACCTTTTGATACACTACCTTGGTGGAGATGCCAAATAAAACAACCAATTTCTACCCGTTGACAGTATATTCACATCAAACGCCTACGGCGTTAAATCAAACCAACGCGTAACATGAGTTAGCATGATTTTTTACGGAATAATCGCGCTGATAATTTCGCTCCAAGGACCTTTTATTCCTCGTGTATTTTCCCACCGTAAACAAAAATACACACATTTTCCGCGTTGGTCTTCGTCAAACTCTAACGTGAGCGGAGAACGCGTGTCAAAAGAGGAATGAGTTAAATCGCTGATTTTTGTCGGTGGAGTATCGAGGATTGCCCA
>JAIROD010000304.1 GCA_031257725.1 Planctomycetaceae bacterium
CCGCTTAATCCGCAACAAGCAGGTTTTCAGTTTGTAACTACAGAGTGGCGACTACTTGATAAGAAGCGAGAAGAGGACATGGACTCTCTGCCCATACCGGAATTTCCGAAATGTTATACGTGGGACGAATTGCAGAATTTTAAGGGAGGAAAACAAACGAAGACAAATTTACTTGAATGGTTGGAAGATAGCTTTGGCTTATTGAAATACAAGCCTCTGCAACGACAAAGTGATTACATCACAACAAAATGGCGGAGTAATAAAGATAACACCTATCAATACTGTAAAACACAACTTGGATATTTTATTCCAGAATTTGCTTTTGCCAAAAACTATCAAGAATACCCTGACATTAACACACGGATTTATTTTTCTATTGGTGATGACAATAAAGTTCACGATGTTGTATCGGAATACAACGAAAAAGATTTTTGCAAAAATAAATTTGACCATTTTTGGGAAGGTAAAGCCGGACGATTACGCAAGAAATGGCGTTTCCCTCTTTACACGATTGGGCGAGGACATTCGTTGTCCGATATTGATATTCCTGTTGAGTTCAAACGAAAGATAGAAGCGGCGATTAAAAACATCGGTAAAATGTTGAACTCTGACAAGTATTCGCAAGAATTAAAAGACGAATTGCTGTTTTTCCTTTCCTTTTTTGGAAACGATATGCCGGACAATGCTCAGGAAAGAATCAGGGAAATTGTTCAACAAAAAAAATGGGGACAATATTATCATCACATAGAAAATGCAATTAGCATTTGTGATGCAGATTGGAAAAAGCAAATTCTAAAACAGGTAACAGAATTATTAGAAGACCACGACACTAATGCGGTTAAAATCCTTGCGACCATTTTTTGGCGTTTTGAATCTAACGTGTTTGCTATTCCGTTTTCTAATGAAAGATTGTCAATTCTTTTTGTAATGTCCGAAAGATTTATACAAAAATTGGCAAAACTTGATAAGGAAAAATTGTAATATATCAGTGGAATTTTTCGGAGATTGAAGTTTATTTGTAACTATTCAGTAGCGATCCTATTATTTATCATCAGGTCAATAATCAAAAGGTAGGCAACCTTTCGCCGAAACATTTTTAACTAATACGGCAATAGCCGACTTGACCCTGTTGATGGATGGAAATGGGAAAACCGGATCAACCGTTGCGACAGTGGGTTAAAACCCTTCGGCAAGGGTTTTCTATTATTCCAGTATATTTAACGGGTTAAGCCGTGAAATATGCTAGTTAAGCCGTAAAATATGCCGGCTAATCCGTGATATTTTATAGTTTAATGGTGAAATTCCTAGCGTTCAGAGGGTGGTTGTTAAAATGGATAAAAATATTAGGTCAATTATTGGCAGGTAGGCGACCATTCGCCGAATGGTCGCGCCGGTTGAGATTTCACTGATTCCCCAACGGTTTGCCCCAGCAAAACGGTTTATTATTGAATCGACATGCGATAGACAGGACAAACCTTCCTGGTGTCAGTGAAATCTCAACCGGTGCGACCGTCCAGCGGATGGATCGCCTACCTCGCAATTTTCTACGTTAATTGACCTAATTGAACAAACAGCCTGTGAACGCTAGGAAAAGATTCGGAATTATTTTTTTCCGGCAGGAACAAGTTGAATAACACTGATTTCCGGTTTGCAACAAAACCGGATTCGCGGAGCCCAACCGCGATCCATACCGGTGCCGCGAGTAATAATCAGTGTTCCTCCATTTTCGAACTTAAACATCCCACTCCTCATTTTTCGCGGAATCTGTTGGACAAAACCGTCCCCGCCCCAACCAATCGCTCCGTAAAAAGGAAGAACAATCTGACCGCCGTGCGTATGACCGGCAAGCATTAAATCCGGCGCACGTTTCGCATCCTGATAACCCTCGTCAAGACCGGGATAACGTTCACTACGAAACCCCTTGATTGCAAAATTAGGACGGTGTCCGACCATAATGAGAAAATTTCCCGTATCCGTTAGACCACGCTCGCCCACACTTCCCGCCGAATCGTTCAGCGAAAGCAACACCAAATCAATCAAACCTAATCCTTGTTCCTCTCCTAAATTTTCTAAAATTGTTGACTCAGAAACCATTTCAACTCCGGTTTTGTTGAATAAATCATTGGGACCGATGTTCCCCTCAATAGCGTACACTCCAAGCGGTGCGGTAAGCGGAATCTCCCTAAATAACTCGTTAAACCGTTCCGGTAAATCTGCAACATCCTTTGCGTCGGCATAATACTGCAAATAATCGCCGCCAAGAATAATTAAATCCGCTTGTTGCTCTTGAATCATTTTAAGAGTCCGGCGTTCATGGCTCCCGATCCGGTCTGTCTGAATATCAGCGACAAAAACAATTTTAATCGGTTTTGTCAGTTTCGGCGTTTCAACAACATAATGTTCAACAACAAGACTGTACGGTTCCCAAACAAGCATGTCAAAACCAACACCAAAAATCAGTAAACCCAATAATCCGGAAAAAAATGCGGCAATGATTCGGTGTTTTCGGAGTAGAAGGCAAGCAACAAGAATAAGAAAAACACTGCCGTGATAAGTTAAACCTTCAATCACACATTGCCCGCGATTGGTATCAAATGCTTTGGCAATAACCCGAATTCCGGCAATACCGATAAAACCAAACAAGGCAAGACTGAAAAAATCGACCAAAACAGACCAACGCGGTTGTGGAACAGTTGTTGTTTGCGGGACGGTTGTCTGGGAAATGTAAGGCAAACCGTCGTAAATTGTCGGCAGCGACGGTTTGCCAAACGACGATCTCAATAATAAAAAAAGAGAATATCCAACTAAAAGGATGATGTCCAAAGCAAACATCATAAAATGAAAAGGAACCGTATCCATAAATTAAATAAAAACAAAAATAAAAATTATTAACTCATGTTACGCATTGGTTTGATTTAACACCGTAGGTGTTTTATGTGAATAACCGCCGACTTGACGGTGGCGGGAGCGTCCCCGCTCCCGAAAACTTGTGTGCGGACGGAAAACGGAAATAGGATAGCCGACTCAACTTTTTCGGCAACGAAGACGTTGCCGCCACTCTTGTGTGCGGACAGAAATGGGAAAACCAGATCAACCGTTGCGATATTAACTATTCACTATTTTTCAGACCGTTGACGATTTCGGCGATAATTTGGTCGGCATTTTCAAAAGGAACCTGACAAGTTCCAACCTGTTTATGACCTCCGCCGCCGTATCGGAGCATTAAAGCCCCGACATCTGCGGTACAGGTTCGGTTGACCACACTGTAACCACACGAAATCATCACATTAACCTTTGCCTTACCGTCGGTAATCCAAAGCGAAACATTTTGTTCCGGAAACACGCTGTAAATGGTGAAACGGTTACTCGTATAAATCGGATCGACTCCCCGTAAATCGGTGATTAGAACATTGCCGTCTGTTTTCGAATACTTAATAACCATTTCAACAAACAGATCGGTTTGTTGTCGGTAAAGGTCAATTCGTTCCTTCACATCAGGATGAGCCAGAATTTCATCAAGCGTTTTTGTTCGCAAATGATCGATAAACGCCATCATGAGCTGATAATTTGAAATTCGGAAATGGTGAAACCGTCCCAATCCGGTACGCGGATCCGCAATAAAGCCAATCAAAATCCAACCTTGCGGATTACGGATATCCTCCGCAGTGAGTTGACCGGAATCGACCTTATCGACCGCGTCAACCAACTCTTTGAATTTTGAAAACTTGTTTTCACCGCCAAAGTATTCGTACACAATTCCGGTACAGGAGGGAGCTTTTTTGCTGACTCCTTTCACTTCTTGAGTCCAACCGACACGTTCCGCCTCACTGGAGTGATGATCGAACCACATCCCGCAACCGGGTACGAAGGGAACGTTACACAAAATATCGTCCGGTTCCGCCTTAAATAAACCGTCTTGCAGGTCTTTCGGATGTACAAATTGGACGGAATCAATGATTCCCTCTTCTTTTAAAAGCATTCCGCAAACAAGTCCGTCGAAATCGGATCGGGTTACAAGCCGCATAATAATCTCCTTTTGATTTTGATAATGAAATAAATCTTGACTCCAAAAAAATCAGACGCCTCAGATGGAAAGAATGAGCATAGTGAAAAATATCATAGTAGAAATATTGGTGTTTTCAAGACCCACGATAAATTTTCCTGGTGTTCAGAGGCTGGTGTGTTAAAAAGGGTTAAAATTTTAAGTTGTTTTGGTATTTTATGCGATTCTTGTTCATGTGAATAATTCAGAGGTAGGCAACGTAAGTAACCGTCTATTTTATTGTCGCAATTAAATTGACGTAAATGATACTATTGGCGTAAAATCTGTAATATTCCGCCCTGAAAGGGCAACATAGGCTAGCCCGCCGCAACGCGGCGGGT
>JAIROD010000238.1 GCA_031257725.1 Planctomycetaceae bacterium
AACCTTATTTCCACCTTATTTTCTTAACTAAACAACCTTAGTAGCATGAACATAATAAAAAACCAACCTTATTACCTTATTGTTCCTTTTTTTAATAAGGTAATAAGGTTGGTTGTAGGAAACCATTTTTGCTACTAAGTTTTTTTGGTGAATGGTTTTGTTTGAAAATAAGGTAAAAATAAGGTTGGTTAAAGCAATCCAATACGTTTTCGCAAATTCCACTGATATATTACGTATAATAAGTTGCCTATAGGTTATGTACAAAAGTAACGAAGAAACACAGATAAAATGTAAATATAAAGACAGTTATTCGTTTGTAGGATAATAAAGGAGAATCTATGAATGATTTTGTAACACCGCCGAATCATGTAAATTTTTTAGCAAAGAAACTTTTTGCCAATATGGGTGAAATTATTGACGGCTCTATTGCTTATTTGGATAGAAATGGCGGCGGTCCGTCGGAACTTCACACGCATGAGCATAATCATCTATTTATTGTTGTAAAAGGAGAAGCAAAAATTTTGCTGGGCAATGAAAATATTATTGTAAGAGAAAATGAATCTTATCTTGTAAAAGGTTCTGTTCCTCATTCAGTGTGGAATAATATATCGGAAACCACTGTTATGGCGGGATTATCTACAAAATAATAACATAATTTACAGAGGAAAAGTCATGGAAACAAAAAAGACGGCTTATGAGGATTTAACAAAAATATTTTATTTTGCCGGAATTTTTTTAATAATAATTCTGACATTTATTTTTTCGTCAATATCAGCGTTTGCGCAACAATTGCCCAATACAAAACCGATTGAATGGACAGAGAATTATTTTGAACGTAACAATCGGCTCATCACCGAATTTCTTGACCGGAAAATTGCCGAAAGCGAATTGTTGCGATCAAAATATTGGGAACGCGATTTTTCGAGTTCTGACGCCTACCAAAAATCTGTTCTAAAAAATCGTGAGCGGTTGAAATTTATCACCGGAGTTCGCGATAAGCGGATTGGTTTCGATTGGCCCGAATTGATTTGTACGCTGAATCAACCGGCGATTGTTGCGGAAAATGAAACGCATTCTGTTTTGGCAATTCGATGGAAAGTGTTCGACAATTTTTTTGCCGAAGGACTTTTGATCAAACCGAAATCAAATACCGCAACAAAAACAATTGTCCATTTGCCCCAAGCCGGAATTAAGCCGGAAGAGTTGTTGGCGGGCAAAGATGAAGTGTTGCAAAAAAATTGGTTCGTCCCGCCGTCGAAAGATGAACAAATGATTATTCCGCTTATTGTGAGCCGAAATTTTGGACAATATAAACGTGTGCAATTATCGAATCGGGAATTTATTTATCGGCAAGCCTACCAACTTGGACGGCATATTATTGGTTATGAAATACTGGAAGTTTTGGCGTTGATCGATTGGTTGAAGAAAACGCCGGCAATGGAAATCCGCGTTCAAGGACAAGGCGACGGCGGGTTGATTGCGTTGTATTCGGCGGCGATTGATACGCGAATTGACGAGACGATTGTTGTCGATTATTTTGATAAACGTGACAGATTGTGCGGCGAACCGATTGACAGAAACGTTTTCGGTTTGCTCAATGAATTCGGCGACGCGGAAATTGCAACGTTAATTTGCCCGCGGCGTTTAACTGTTGCGGTTTATGATTCGCCGGAATTAACGTTGCCGTTTAATTCGCCTTGGAGTTCTAAATACGGCGGCGCGCCGGGCAAGTTGAAAAAGTTAAATCCTGAAAGTACGAAGGCGGAAGTTGAGCGGGCAAAAAAACTCGTTGAGCAATTGAAGGTTGACTGGATTGAAATGAAAGAGGAGACTTGTATTACCACAATTTTTCCAGGTTTTCAGATTGCTCCGAACATTTTAAGTGAACAACGTATCGCTAAACAACTCGAAAACCACACGCAACAATTACTCAAAGATTCCGTTTTCACTCGGCAGGAATTTTGGAAAAAACTGAATACTTCGTCACCGCAAAAAATTGCCGAAACAATCGAATGGTATCGAAATTATTTTTCAAAAAATGTAGTCGGCGAATTTGAGAAGCCGTTGTTGCCGATCAATCCGCGAAGCCGTTTTTTCAAGGATTGCGAGACTTACACAATTTATGAAGTGGAACTCGACGTTTATGAAGGATTGACCGCATTCGGTTTTTTACTTGTTCCGAAAACGCTCAAAGAAGGACAAAAATTGCCTGCTGTTGTCGGGCAACACGGTTTGGAAGTTGACGCGAAACAGCATATTATTGAGTTTGACCCGAAACGTAATATGTCCCATGCAATGATTACGAAATTATGCAACGGAGGTTACGTTACTTTTGCTCCGCAGGGAATTTTTAAGTTGAGTCATCAATTCCGGTTTAACCAACGTCAACTCAATTCATTGGGCAAAAATCTTTTTGCCGTGATGACAGCACAACAAAAACAGATCGTGAAATTTTTGCAAACATTGCCTTTTGTCGAGGCGGACAAAATTGGCTTTTACGGTTGTTCTTATGGCGGGACAACCGCAATGTTCGTTCCGCCGTTGATTCCCGAATACAAGGCGGTTGTTTGTTCAGCAAACTTTAATTACTGGAACGACAAAGTTGCAGGAACATCGCTACCGTCAAGTTATATGTTTGACTGGCAGTATGAGGTATTTGATTTCGATTTGGCGAACACATTTGATCACAGCGATATGGCACGTTTGATTGCCCCGCGGCCTTTTATGGTTGAACGCGGGCACAACGACGGTGTGGCAAAAAGTGAAAATGTTGCGTTTGAGTTCGGCAAAGTACGTTATTATTACGATATGTATCTGAAAATACCGGAACGCGCGGAAATTTTATTTTTGCCCGGCGGACACGAACCATACGTTACACCAATTTTGCCCTTCCTGGATAAATGGCTGAAAGAACACAGAAAATAACGTTACTGTCCCTTTTTCACGACAAATTTCCTATTCAAAGAAAAAAAATCGAAAGCGCACACAATAAAAAATAAGTAATCCGCTATAAATGTTTCCTAGTGTTCACAGGGTGGTTGTTAATTTAGGTAAATTTTTGAAGGCAAAATCTACAAATGCTTGACATTGTCAGTTCAGCAAAAGATGCAATGTTGTAGAAAAACAGATATGGTAGCATTGCGTCCGTCGTTTGAAATTCCAGATCGCTATTAAAATTCTATCCATTTTAACACACCACCCTGTGAACGCTAGGAATTTTTTGAAAATATTTTTTTGCCCCCTATTGCAATTTTTTCTTTCGGGATTACGCTTTCGGAATAATGTTAATTTTGGGATATTGTAATATATCAGTGAAATATTTTTTTTTAACTATTCAGTCGTTTCCTCCTAATGCCACCCTCGCCCCTCCGACGGTGGGTAATGATTCCCCCCCTTCGGAGGGGCAGGGGGGTAAAAAATAAACTTCAATCTCCGAAAAATTCCACTGATATACCGCAAACGGCATGATATTGGTTGTTTTTGTTTGATTCAAGAGGTAGGCAACCTTTCGCCGAAGGGTTTTCACCCACGGTTGCGTCGGCGATAGCCGACTTGCCCCTGTTTTCCGTCGGCAA
>JAIROD010000440.1 GCA_031257725.1 Planctomycetaceae bacterium
AATTGCCCAATCGAATCTGATTCACTGTTGCCTATCGGCAACGCAACTGTGGGCGAAAACCCTTCGGCGAAAAGTTTTCACCTACGGTTGCCTACCATCGAATCACCAATCTACTGAATAATTACAAATAATTAAAAAATCAATCAGATTCTCCCCGCCCCCTTTGACGAATAGTCTGAGTGTTCTATAATAGTGGTCGATATTTGAGATGTTAATCATTTTATGAGGTTTGCCTTTTATTTTTTATGAGGCTTGCCGAAGAGGGACCCGGCGGTGGGAGACCGTGAATCTGGTCAGGTGGGAAACCAAGCAGCCATAAACGCAACCTTTCAGGTGTTCGGGTCTCTTTTCGACAAGCCTTTTTGTGTTGTAAACAATAGCCATGAAAACTCCCCAAGTTGAATCATCGGAAATAAATCACTCCCCGTCAACCGAAATCGACCATTCCGCCGGATCGGGAAGTTATCAGGTTGTTGCCAGACGTTATCGCCCTAAGACATTTGAAGAGTTAGTCGGTCAAAAACATATCGCCCACGCTTTGTCGAACGCACTCACAACCGGTCGCGTTGGACACGCTTATCTCTTCACCGGTGCACGCGGTGTCGGTAAAACCTCCACCGCAAGAATTTTCGCCAAATCGTTGAACTGTGTTATCGGTCCGACTCTGATACCATGCGGCGATTGTGATAGTTGCCGGAGTGTCAGCACCGGTGAAGATATTGATGTTCTCGAAATCGACGGCGCCAGCAATCGCGGTATCGACGAAATCCGCCAACTCCGGCAAAATGCCTCAATCTGTCCAAGTCGGTCAAAGTTCAAAATCTATATCATTGACGAAGTTCACATGTTGACACGGGAAGCATTTAACGCATTGTTGAAAATTCTCGAAGAACCGCCGGAACATGTCAAATTTATTTTCTGCACCACCGAACCGTCCAAAATTCCGATTACGATTCTTTCCCGATGTCAACGGTTTGATTTTGCCGGAATCGAAACAACCGCTATTTCACAACGGTTGGCGGGAATCGCGGCAAACGAACATGTTGAGGCGGATGCCGGAGTTTTTGAAACATTGGCACGGCGTGCCGCCGGTTCCATGCGTGACGCTCAATCCCTTTTGGAACAACTGCTCTCGTTTGCACCGGAACATATTTCACTCGCCGATGTTCACGAAATGCTCGGAACAGCCAATGATCAACTCCTTTTTCGATTGCTGGAAGCAATGCTTCGGTGTGAACCGGCAATCATTTTCACCGAACTGGAAGCCGCCGCTTCAGAAGGGGTTGATTTTGGTGTTATGGTGGAACAAATGATGGGATTACTCCGTGATTTGCTTGTTGTCGCGTCCGGCGGTGATGCCCCGCTGATGCTTTTCTGTTCCACCACACAATTCGATCAGGTTAAATCAATAGCAAACGCATTCGGTTTGCATCGAATACTCGCGTCGCTCCAAATTCTCGATCAAACCCACACTAAAATGCGATTCAGTACGCAAGGGCGCGTTTTAACAGAACTGGCGTTGGTTCGAATTGCCCATCTTGATCATTTTCAGATGATCTCCGTATTGCTTGACCGCCTTCGTGAAGGAAATCTGCCACCGATACCGACCGCTCCATCGGCAACACAACCGGTTGCTCCGTTGGTAAAACCGGTTCAACGTGCCATTGCTCCTCCGGCAATGTCTAACGCCAATGCTAATATCAATGTCAATCCTAATCCCAACGTTAATCCCAATATCAAGGCCAATGTCAATGTTAATCTCGATCCCAATGTTAATACCAACGTTAATACGTCGGTTTCTTCAGTGAATATCTTACCTTCACCTTCTAATTCTAATTCTAATATTAATCCGATCCCGAATACTGTTGCCTCTTCCCATTCTGCGTCTCCAACATCAACTTCCGGTCAAACGCCGTTGCAACGTTTTAATGAAACGTCGGCTCCTCCGAAGATTGATTTGGACAGTATGACGGATAAAAAGGCGGTTATGGTATGGCGTGGTGCGATTGAAACGATTCCCGGAATGTTGGCAACGTATGCGGCAAATTACAAAAAATTAACTTTTGAAAAACCGAATTGTTTTCTTGTCGTGTTCGATAACCGGTATGCGAAGGAACTTTGTGAACGTGAATCGCCGCGTCTGCAAAATGCTTTGTCGCAAGCAATCGGCAAAACAATCCGAATCCGGTTTGAACTCATCGAAGAAAAAACGCCAACACCGACTCCAGTTCGGGAAGTCAATCGCAGTAACTTGTTTAAAGAAGTTGTGGAAAATCCATTTGTTAAAAAAATCAGTGAAATTTTCGGCGCAGAAGTATATGATGTACAATAAATCATCATATATCGGTGGAATGATTAAATCAAAAAATAATTATAAATAAAATGATACATGGAAAAATGGATTAAAAGTATAAGCGGCAAAATTCCTTATACCAACAAAATAGTGAACATTAATTTGGACGGTAAAAATCTAATTGTTACCGGCGCAAATGGAACGGGAAAAACATCGTTTCTAAAAGCGGCTTATGAAAAGGTCTTTCTGCTCGTTGTACCCAAAGAGTTTTCGAAGGTGTTTCAAAAAACAAATCGGTTAAATGTTCTTGAAATTGAATTAGAGATTGACATTCCTGATCGTGCCATCTTCTCTTCTATGTACAAAGAGCGGAAAGCGGTCATTCAACTTTTTGAAGAAAAACGGCTTTCCGAAATTAAACAACCTACAACTGCCAAAGCCGTTTCTGTAGAAGAAAACATTGCTAGAGGTCGAATTGGTCAAAAATTTGCTAATAATCTTGAACAACATTTAGTTAATTTGAAAAGTCGTCAGGCGTTGGCGATTACCGAAAAAAATGATCGCCTTTTGGCGAATGATATTGAATGTTGGTTTGTTAATTTTGAGAACAATCTGAAAATACTTTTTGAGGACGAAAATATTAAACTAAAATTTGACCCCGATAATTTCCACTTCTCAATATGCCAACCCAATAAACCGCCCTATTCTTTCCAAACGTTTTCAGCAGGTTATCGGGCCATTTTCGATATCTATGCAGAATTGATTATGCGTGCAGAATATTTTAAGGTAACGCCCCGAAATTTGACCGGAGTTGTTTTTATTGACGAGATTGATTCTCATTTGCATGTATCATTGCAACGTTTAATATTACCGTTTTTTACAGAGTCCTTTCCAGAAATACAATTTGTCGTAACAACACATTCTCCTTTCGTATTGATGTCAACACCCAATACGGTTGTTTTTGATTTGGCACAAAATGAACCGATTACCGAAGATTTATCTTATTACACTTATTCCGCCGTGATGAAAGGATTATGGAATGTGAAACCGATCTCCGTCAAGTTGGAAAATACGATTGAAGAAATTGCTGAAATTGTCAATTCAGATCGGAAAGACTTTTCGCGTCTTCGTCAACTTATCGATAAAGTACAAGGACACGAAAACTCTCTTGATAACGAATCAAAGGCGTTTTATCTGTTGGGATTGGAAACTTTAGAAAATAGCGGAGACCGTCATGTTTAATGTTACTCGGCATCAACCGGGACCGGATTGTTCGACTGATTATCGTTCAAAAGATGTCATTTTGGCATTGAAAAAAATATTCAATGGAAAATGTTACCTATGTGAAGATAAAGTGACTGATCCCGTTGTTGAACATTTTATTCCGCATGAAGGTGATCCTGTAAAAAAATTCAATTGGAATAATTTATACTATGCTTGTCGCCGATGTAACAGTATCAAAGGAGTAACAACAGATATTTTGGATTGTTGCGATGCGGCGATCAATGTGTCTGACGCAATTAAATGTTTGTGTCCAAGTGTGCCTGATAATAATGTTGTTGTTGAAGCTCAAAATTGCGATGAGAAAACACAAAACACCGCCAACCTTTTAGGAAAATGTTACAACGAAAAAAATACAGGTATTCGAGGTATTTCAAGAGAAGCGTTGCATGAAAAATTATTTGAACATTATTGTAAATTTATTGATGACCGGCGAAAATTAAAAAACTTAGATTCCTCTCAACAAGAAAAAGAAAGTGCAAAAGAACATTTAACGCAAATGAAAAACATCGCCTATCCTTTTTCCGCTTTTTGGAAGTGGCATATTTTGAGTGATGCTTTTCTTAATGAACAATTCAAGGGCATTCAATGACTTATATACTGTCCACTTTCTACTATTATTTGATTTGTATCTATTAGACCTTTTCGCTAACTTAAAAACAGGTCAAAAAAACCTTATTTTCTAACAAAACAACCTTAGTAGCAACAAGGCAAAACAACACATAACCTTATTCCATTTGCTCAAAAAATAATAATATAAAAATAAGGTAACTGTCTATTTTATCATCAATCCGTTTTCTCATCATTCCTGTACCAATTGCATTTGGTTTGAATGATTCTATTGTCTAATCCCGCAGGGATGACACTTTATTAACCGTATGCT
>JAIROD010000532.1 GCA_031257725.1 Planctomycetaceae bacterium
ACAGGGAAAATTTTTGCGATTTTTGACCACTCAAAATTGGCGAACATATCCCCATTATCAAGGAAAAATAGGCTATTTTTTGATTTTTGTGTATCTGTTATTTACAGTTTGAGTAAATAGGCTGCCCTTTCAGGGCGTTGATGGTGTGTTACCGTTACCCGCCGCGTTGCGGCGGGCTAGCCTATGTTGCCCTTTCAGGGCGGAATATTATAGATTTTACGCCAATAGTATCATTTACGTCAATTTAATTGCGACAATAAAATAGACGGTTACCTGAAGACGGTTCTGAAGACAGTTTTGAAGACGGCACTGAAGGCAACTCTTAAGCCTGTCGTTATGGAACGCGCAATAACCCTAATCGTCACACCAAAATAACAAACATTCCCTATTGGTTATTCATCGCGGATGATTTTCGTAAAAAAATTCTTGCCAATCGTGCTTCGTCGTAATCGAGTTTTCCTTCTGATATTTCTACTGCCGGTTTAAGTTTGAGGAAGAACGTTTCTCCGCTTTTCTGAAACCATTCTTTGATTTGCGCCAAACGTTCCGGTACGAAAAACTGATCAACCGAAAGTTCCAAACCGGATTCACTCAATTTTTCTAAATGTGTAATAATTGTTCCACGCATCAGTCGGCGCTCCGTAACAATTTCATCAATCGTTTTACCTTGCTGAAGCAAACGGTAAGTTTCAATAAATGTGGACGATTGATATGATTGAGTTGAATGAGTCGTGTCCGTTGATTGAGTTGATTGAGTTGAAATTTTTTGACTCGTCTCAAACGGTTGCCGATACTGCCGCCGTTTCACCTCCTCAGGATATTGTTCACAAAATTCATTGACAACTTCAAGAAACTGTTGACCATAAGCCGCGTATTTGTGTTGCCCGACACCCTGAATCTGTTGAAATTCCTCCGCGTTACGCGGAAAATATCGGGCAATTTCATGAAGCGTCCGATCCGAAAACACAATATAAGGCGGAACATTTTCCGCACGCGCAAATTCTGTACGGATTTCACGGAGTTTGGCAAAAAGCAGTTCAGAAAATGGTCTTACCTCATTGACCGGAATTTTCGCAATAGGAATCTGACTGACTTGGGCTTTCTCCAAATAATATTCCGGTAACTTTTTCATCTGGAATTTTTTCTGACTTCGCAAAATAAGCCATGCCTCATCGGTCAACCGCGGAACCGGACGCAACAAATCATCCACAACAATAATTTTTTGTACAATCAACGCTTCAATAACTGCCCGCCAATAATGTTTCGGTTTGTCTTTTCCGGCTCCGTAAGTCGGCAATCGGTCGTGTTGGAATTGCCGGATTTTTTCCGTGTTGGCTCCGACAAGAATGTCGGTAAGATGAATCGCACCGAATGTTTCCTTTGTCCGGTAAATTGCTGAAAGAACTTTTTGTGCAGGAATCGTCGCATCTTCTTGTTTTTGTGTGTCAACACAAACATCGCATCCGTTACAATTTTTATCGGGAAAAATTTCACCGAAATATTTCAACAGCGCAGCACGCCGGCAATGATTTTGTTCCGCTAAACGAATCATTTGACGGAGTTGTTCTTTGGCAATGTTACGGGCGGTTTCCGCTTCGATTTCGTCCACAAATCGTAATTGTTGCGCAATATCTTGCCGCCCGAAAAATAAAAGACATTCCGCCGGTTCACCGTCACGTCCCGCTCTTCCGGTTTCCTGATAATATCCTTCAATATTTTTCGGCAAATCCGCGTGTATCACAAAACGGACATTCGATTTATCAATGCCCATTCCAAATGCAATCGTCGCAACAATAATCAGACATTCGTCACGGCTAAACGCTTCCTGCGCGGCGTGACGGTCAGCGTCTGACATTCCGGCATGGTAGGCTCTCGCCGATATTCCGTGCAATTGAAGTATTTCGGCGGTCGCTTCCACCTTCTTGCGGCTGTTACGGTAAATGATGCCGGATTCTCCGCGATGACCGGCTAAGAATGACCGAAGTTGCTCATCAATATTTTGTTTCATCATCACACGATAAAACAAATTCGGACGGTTAAACGAAGCACGAATTAAAAACGGATTCCGTAAATTTAATCGTGCAGTAATATCGTTTGCAACACGCGACGTCGCCGTTGCCGTAAACACCGTAACAGGAATTCCCGGAAATTCATGAACTATTTTCGACAACGCTAAATAATCGGGACGAAAATCATGTCCCCATTCCGAAATACAATGTGCTTCGTCAATGGCAAAAAACGCAATTTTCAACGTTTTTAACCGTTCAATAAAATATTCCGAATTAAAACGTTCAGGCGAAATGTAAAGCAGATCCAAGCGGTTTTCACGAAGTGCAACGCCAATCGCTTTTCTTTCGTCAACAGAAATAGTACTGTTCAACGTTCCGGCGGACAAACCATTGATTCGTGCCGCATCCACCTGATCCTTCATCAAAGAAATCAATGGTGAAACAACAATACAAACGCCGTCCATTAATCGTGCAGGAAGTTGGTAACAAAGCGACTTCCCGCCGCCGGTCGGCATCACCGCAAAAACGTCACGCCCATTCAAAATCGCCTGAACAATCTCTTCCTGATGAGGACGGAAAGAATGAAAACCGAATATCGAAGAAAGCGTGGAATAAATCTGTTCGGAATAATAATCTTGCACGGAAAAATTTTGTAAAGGACGATAGGGACTAATAGGACAAATAATCTTTTTTAAGACAATTATTTACTAGAAGTTTTTATTTCATGAATTTTCGTATCACGTATGCTCTTCAAATAATCACGGCAACGGCTCAGAAATATCTGATAACCTTCACTCTGATAATCAGGATAACTCCAAGGTAACGCTTTCCATTTTTTTTGTACAAATAATAAGGTTGTTTCGGCAAAAATTCCATCGGCAAGGTAAATTCGGTGAGCGTGATCTTTGGTGGACGCCAAAATCAATTTTCCCAAATCAAGATAACCGGGATCAAGATTTAAAGGTCGTTCGATCGTTTGATGTTTCAGCATTGTTTGAAATTCGGATTCCCAGTCGTTGGTCAAACGTTTAATTTTCGGCAATTCCGACGGGTCAATCAAATTTTGGAACGCCCATAACCGTTTCGGTAATATTTGACCCATCGTCGGAGCGTAATAATCGGTAAATGTTTCAAAAGGAAACGCTTCACTTTCCAAAATAATCGTACCGAAATATTCTTCGGCTCGTTTCCGTACCCAAGTAAACGCGGTATCCAGTGAACTGAATACCGCCGTTATGAGAAGTACCGGAGAGGGTTGACGTATTTGTCCCATTGCTTTGTTACAGATAATCTGTCGTGTTGATATAAATTGTTGCGTTTTAATTTTTAACTTTTTAATTCTAATTTTTATTTTTATTTTTAGTTTCCGAATTTGCCGGATTGAGAACATCTTTCAAAAACTGGCGTTTCAAAGCGGCATCAAGACGTTGACCGCGAGCGTTGGAATTGACGAGTTTTCCTTCACGGTCAATAAGAAACATTGTGGGATACACTTTGATTCCGTATTGACGTTCAATACTTGGTAAACGTTTGGAAACTGTTAGCGTTTCAGAAACAACCGTCCAAGGAATACGGTGTTCTTCGACCAGTTTTTTCAATGCCTCCGGCTTATCGCCGCCGACTCCGACAATCTCAAAACTTTGATCATGATATTGTGCGTAAATCTCCTTCAGTCGAGGTAATTCTTCAATACAAGGAACGCACCACGATGCAAAAAAATCAATTAGAATCACTTTGCCGCGAAACGTTTTGATGTCGAATTGTTTTCCGTCAAGTGAAATTCCCTGCAACGTAAATTCTTGACCAAGACGATGTGTTACAGAATTTATTTGCCGAATCATTTCCTGATACGCCGGTAATGATTCCGATTGGAGTATCGCCGTCAATTTCTTGATCGACTTTTCCAGTAACCCTTTCTTTTTCAACTTCATTTCTGCAAGTTCAGCCCATTCGAGAAAATTCAACGCCAAACCGTTTGGAAAATTAATCGGTTCACGTCGAAGTAACGAAAAAAAGAGTTGACTGATTCGTTCAAATTCTTTTTCATCCGAATCGTTTTGGATAAACAAATCGATTTGCCGTTGTAACTCAGACAGTCTTGCTTTTTTGGCTTCGCGTGATTGGGGCATGAGCGTGTCCAACTCGTCAAGATAAGATTCCAATTTCTGAACTGCCGCAGGATCATTTTCCGCTTTGACCCAACCAAACAACCCCTGAAATTTGAACAGAACAATCTGAGTTCGCAATGGTTCTTCCGGCTTTCCACTCAACGCCGTATCCGCAATTTCAATAGTAAATTTCGCTTGCCGAACTATTTCTTCCAGAAATTCCGTTCGCGGTAAATCAGGCGGAATCCGATTTTCACGTAACGTTTTTTGTGCGTATTCCAAAAGTTCTTTGGGCGTTTTATTGGCAGGAACAACAAAAGGGTTTGATAATTGTTCTGTTTGCTTTGCTTGTTCACGTTTCACCGCCGATGTTTGGGCGTGTATTACCGGAAGCGTTAAATAAACGTTGAAAAAAACAAAAACAAAAACAAAAATGAACAAGAACAATGCCCTGAAATGGAAAATTAAATAGTGCATGATTGTTTTCCAGTACTTTGAGTTTAAAAACGAATTATTAGAGTTGCTTATCATAATAGAAAATGTCGGTGTTTTCAAGAGACTCCCCCAATGATTCTGACAAACAATTTGGGCAATTATTCCATATTCAGAGCCGCAACCGAAAGGTTGTGAAAAAACATTCCGGCATCAGAACGATCAGTAGCGGTAGTGTCTCCGCAGCCGAAAAAAGTAAAAGTAAAAGTTCACGGCAATGGGATGTTGCCGTTACAGTACTTTTACTTTCCCCAAAACCGAAAACTCAAGTATAACGACGATAATACGTATGGGGCAACCCTGCTTGAGGTTACCCGCCCCCAAATAACAAACGCTCCTTTATGACTATAAATTAATCTTTAAGTAACAGATATAAACAAATTATCAAAACGACTGATTCACATTCATTCTGTATTGTAATAGATATTCCCGATTTATCGCGAGCGGCAAGGGAAACAGTGGACGAAGTAATTGTCTATTTTGTTTTAACCTTTTTTTAACACGAAATACACGAAACACACGAAAAATACAAAAAAGATTTCTGTTGTCCTTTTCGTATCATTTTTGTGTGTTTCGTAAAATTTCGTGTATTTTGTGTTTAAAATAGACAGTTACTTGACGAAAACGAAACAACACTATATCATATTATGAAAATATTGGAGGGAATCTCTTCTCATTCAGAATTTACCGAACGTTAACGGCGTGGGCTTGCCCCGCGTTGTTAGACATAGCCCCCAAACACGGGGTAACCCCCGTCGTTAAGTATTAACTGTACTTTCCAAAAAATTTAATCAAAATTCCTTAAAATCCCTTGTTTTTTCAATTTTTACCAACTGATAATCATTTGGACGTGTACAAAAATATGATTAAATATATTTTGTAACTATTCCGTCGCGGTAAATGTTCCTTTTTCTGTCCCGTTAGGGACAACATATTGGTAGAAAACGATGTTGATTAAAAACGCTCGTCCCGTTAGGGACGAAATATTGGTAGAAAAACACCAAGCATAAATTTCACCAATATTGCGTCCCTACGGG
>JAIROD010000535.1 GCA_031257725.1 Planctomycetaceae bacterium
AGCAATCAAAAATCATTTTTTTGTGATTACTCATAACACGATTAAAAGACAACTCAAAAAGTAATCAATTCAAAAGGTAGCCGACCGTGTAAGCGAAAGATCTTCGGTGAAGGGCTTTCAGCGGTGGTTGGCTACCTTTGGATTTCTATACTGTCAACGGGTAGAAAATACCTTTTTCGTAATCTGTCAGTGGAGTTTCCAATCGTTGTTTTAACCAAACCTTATTTTCAACCTGATTTTCTAACAAAAACAACCTTAGTAGCCATGGGAATAATAAAAATTAACCTTATTACCTTATTGTTCCTCTTTATTTAATAAGGTAATAAGGTTGGATTGTTGATGATTTGGGGCTACTAAGGTTGTTTTGTTAGGAAAATAAGGTTAGAAATAAGGTTTTTTTCAATTATATTTTTGACTTGGCGAAAAGGTCTATTACGTCAATCAAAAAACAACCCATTTCTACCCGTTGACAGTATATCTGTAAACAACTTTATGACAATTCCACTGAATAATCACGAACTTTTCAACTTTACCGTAATGACCGTGATGAAAACATATCAAAGCAATCGCCGTTCATTCTTGGGAATGAACCGCTCAGACACGGGGATGAACCGTTCAGTCTTGGGGCTGAGTCCTTTCGTTGTTTCTTTACAAATAAGTTTATAACTATTACGTCGCGGTAAATGTTCCTTTTTCTGTCCCGTTAGGGACGAAATATTGGTAGAAAAACACCAAGCATAAATTTCACCAATATTGCGTCCCGACGGGACGCGGATCATTTTGTTATACCGTTTTCTACCAAGATGTCGTCCCTAACAGGACGGGAATATTCGGAAAGACAACCAAACCACTGAATAGATACAAATAATAAATCAATTCTAACAATTTTGGTAAAAAATTCTTTTACTCAAATGTTACCGGATTTTAGTCGATTTTAATTTGAATATGCAATCTGAAAACGCTTTTTTGGTTCTGGTTCAAAACGGGGAACAGAGAGAACTTTATTCGTTGACGAGTTATTCTGTTACCATGATTGGGCGTGCTACCGAAAACACGATATCCCTCTTGGATGATCGTTGTAGCCGGTTTCACGCCAAGATTTTTTTTGACGAAGGTCAATGGTATATTCAAGACTTAGGCAGTCGGAACGGAACCTATCTTGATGAACGGGTTATTACCGCACAACAAACATTTCCTCTTCATGCCGGACAACATATCCAAATTGGTCATACCATACTTCAATTTGGTTGCGGTGAATTGGGAACGACTGAAATTTCTCCCCAAGACCCGAATGAGAATGCGGCGGAAGTTGTGGAGCAGCGATCAGGAATTTTCGGTGTTTCAGAGACATTGCGAGGTCCGAAACCGGATAAATCCACTGCGACGCAAATTCTTCACCAAACCGCT
Organism: Planctomycetaceae bacterium; assembly: GCA_031257725.1. Lineage (GTDB taxonomy): Bacteria > Planctomycetota > Planctomycetia > Pirellulales > Thermoguttaceae > WRKP01. The sequence continues at coordinate 1,408 of JAIROD010000535.1, forward strand.
CAGACCGCTATTCTAAAACCGGATGATACCAAACCGGTACGAATCACAACGCGAACCGGTTACGGTCCTATTGAATTGTGCAGGTTAGCCTATCATCTTGGAAAAGCGGAAGAAGTCGATCAGATTGCCAAGTTGGCGATTGAAGGGTTACTCAATGCGACCGGTGCGGAAGGAGCGGGTCTGTGGCTTTTTCCGTACAACCTCAATTCAACACAAAATGCGTCGGATATTCGGCTTGTTGCCAACGCCACACTGGAAAATTTCCAATATAACCCGATTTCAGAAGCCATTGTCCGTACCGTATTCGAGAAAAAAGAAGCGTTTTTATTTCATGAATCAATCAAGGGTTCCAAAACAAAGGACACTGCTAAAACAAAAGAACTGAACGATATTAAAAACACAATGGCTGCACCGATCCGTTTTCAAAACGGGATTCTTGGACTGTTACATCTTTACACGGTGAGCGAATCGAAATATCTGGACGAATCCGATCTTGAATACACCTTGGCGGTTGCGGACACGGTGGGCGTTGCGTTGGCGCATGTCAACAAACAAAAAGAATTAGCCGCCAATCTTAATCAAGCACGAAAAGAAAATACAACACTTCGTGAAATGCTTCAGATGAGCAGTGAAATTATCGGCAAGAGTTCTCAGATACAGACGATTCACCATTTGATTTCGCGTGCAGCGGAGGCGAAAACGTCGTTATTGATTCGGGGAGAAAGCGGGGTTGGTAAGGAATTGATTGCACGAGCGGTTCATTTGGCAAGTTCACGTAAATCGAAACCGTTGATTTGTTTGAATTGCGCTGCCATTTCCGAAAGTTTATTAGCCAGCGAATTGTTCGGACATGAAAAAGGCGCTTTCACCGGCGCCACCGACCGAAAAATCGGAAAATTTGAAGCGGCTAATACGGGAACATTGTTTCTTGATGAAATTGGCGAGATGAGTCAATCGCTTCAGGCGAAATTTCTTCGGGTTCTTGAGGGAAGTTCTTTTGAACGAGTCGGCGGTAACACGACGGTAACGGTGGATGTTCGGGTGATTGCGGCAACGAACCGCGATTTGGAAAAAGAAGTTGCTGAAGGGCGTTTCCGACATGATTTATTTTTCCGGTTGCGTGTGTTGGAAATTATTGTTCCTCCGTTACGAAAGCGGATTGATGACATTCCGATTCTTGCGGAATATTTTCTTGACCGGTTTTGTAAAGAGATTGGTCGAAAATATCAGGGATTTGATCCTGACGCAATGCATGTTCTGATGAATTACCGGTGGCCCGGCAATATCCGTGAGCTTAAAAATGTGGTGGAACGTGCGGTTGTTCTTGGTTCGGGTACGTATGTTCATGAGCAGGACTTGCTGCTCTCGACACTGAACACCACCGGTGAAACGGATATGCGGCGCGACGACCCAAAAGATGTATTTATTCCGCTTTCGCTGGAAGATATGGAACGAAACCATATTATCCGAACACTGGAACATGTCCAGTGGAACAAAAGTCTCGCCTC
>JAIROD010000557.1 GCA_031257725.1 Planctomycetaceae bacterium
AATTCGGGTAACTATTCAGTAGTGATCCTCATTATTTATCATCAGGTCAATAATCAAGAGGTAGGCAACCGACCGCCGGGCGGTTGCGTTGGCGATAGCCGACTTGACCCTGTGTGCGGATGGAAATTAAAAAACAACCGCGTACAACTCGAATAACAAACCAACCGTTGCGACCGTGGGTGAAAACCCTTCGGCGAAAGGCGTTCACCTACGGTCGCCTACCTTTTGAATCAAACAAAACAACCCATTTCTACCCGTTGACAGTATAGTTCCATGATTGCAAAAAATTTAAAGACCGAAAGGATTAGAGACAAGGACTCAATAGTTCCAGTTCATACCAAGCAACAAGGTATGGGCGGAATAATTTGACGCTGCTTCTGCGGTGTAACGGAGATAAATATCAAGGCTTGAACCCATTGAGGATGTAAAACCGCCGCCGAAAAAAAATCGTGTTGCTGTGATTTGATAACCCGGAATTGAAAACACCGTCGGAGCATCCGTAAACGAAGCAACAGGTAAAAGATTGCGGTCTCCCAATTCATGAAGAACTCCGCCATATAATCGCGGTGAAGTTATTGAATAAATTCCGGTTGTTTTCCATGAATAGCGGACACCGAACATGAATGTTGTTTTTGAATCGTTATCGGGATCGAGTTCAAGGGAGACGTATCGTAATCCGAGATACGGTTCCACTTTTCCGAGTCCGTGCGTCCACCACATTCCGGCTTCACCGTTGATATTCCACTGCAACGCGGTGCGTGACGGAAACGATTGCTCATTGTAACCCAGTCCGCCTTCAATATCGACGAAAAAATTTTGCAATGCCATACGGCAATAACCTGAAGTGTGAACAGACGAAAGATCGGAATCCCATTGCAATGCCCCGTCCGCTCCCTGCGATGAACATCGGTCTGTCCCCAACAATATTCCAAATAGGAATTGCCGTCCGATTTGCCGGTCAATACCAACAGAAAAACCATACGAATAATATTCTAAATCGGTGAATCCGTTGGAATGACTGAGATGACTCCAGTTTCCAAAACCACGAATCCATGTCCGAATCCGTCGCGGAGACTTGGGAAGAGAAAAATCAAACCGGAACGGTTCATAATGGAATATTGATGAACCCGCTCTTCGACCCGGAAAAAATAATCGTGAAAGAGGATTCTGACCGCGTTCTTGCAATAAGTTGTTTTCCGACAGCAAGTTGTTTTCCGACAGCAAATTGTTTTCCGATGAAAAACCAAACGGAACCGGAAAAACACTGAAACAAAAAACAAAACTAAGAACAAACAACACAAAACGCCAAATGATAAAATAATTTATTATTGTTTGGCGTTTGTGTGCGGTTTGCATCATCATAGAGGAACCGGCCGCCGGAAATTCCAGCGGCGTTTATCCGAAAACAGAGTTTCTACAAAACAGACCTTCTTTACTTTTTAGTGTAGGGACGAGTCTTGTCGTTAAACACCTTTTTCTCTTGTTATCTTGTTGGTGTTACGGCGGGAGTTTCGGCAACGACCGCCGGAGTAGGAATTACCGGCGGATTGGCGGATGTTTCAGGCGAAGCCGGAGGAGTTGCCGGAGCCGGATTGACGGCTCCATTTTCCTGAGGAGTTACGGTACCGGGTTGTGCCTGTCGCGGAGCCAAAAAACCAACATGCAATATTCCGCCGTCCTCATTACTTCTCGCAAACGCACGCGGAGAATCATTGTTTTCATCAAATCCTATACGGAAAAGCGTTCCCGTATTGACGGGTTGACCGACCACATTGGCACCGTGCGGACTGCGGACAATTAACTCTCCGCCCATCTTGTCGGAAGAACCAATTTCAGTAAAGAACTTCCATTGTTCCATTGGTGTTTCGACCAGATTGTCGGGACTGGTGAAAATTCGGTTACCGACAAAAACATGTCCCTGATACTGTTGTCCGATAAACTTTTTACCAAGAACCACATTGTTGGCAAGAACGGAGCCATCCTTAATGACTACGTCTTCTTTACCTTCTTTTACATTGAATAGTGTTGCCTGTCCGGTGATTTTTAACGAACCGACTTCAAGAGAGTCAAACTTCGTTTTGCCGGACATAAAAAACACAACACAAGCACCAACAATCCCGCCAATCAAAGCGGAAAACAACGAACTAACAATTTTGTCACTCATTCATAAACCTCCATGTTTAGAAAAAAGGGGAGAATTTTTTAACCGGTAAATTCATTCACCGGTTTGTTGTCAACCATTTCAAGGTGAAAAATCGAATTATTTTGACCAATCGTTCGACCCTCACTTGCAAGACGGCGGGGATTTTAGCAAATAATTAAAAACAAATCCAGACCAATTTTTTAAAATTCTTTTCACACCAAAATTTTATGCTATGATAAAACCTGTTTTGGAAATCCGGCAAGGAGTTTTGTGTGATTTTTTCCTAACTTGATTTGATCTTTTATATTCTGATATATTCTGATTTGAAAAGATGAATTGGTTGCGTTTTCTGCATTTCATAACGGCATGTTATGCTGTTTTCCTGACGTTGCTTTTGTGGTTGCCCAATCCGAAGGAATTGTTTTATGGTTGGCAACCTTCGGAGCGAACCGGCGGTTATAGTCATTTGATTACCTTTATGTTGCTTGGTTTTTTGGTTGAGTTGGGGCGTAGAAAGAAAAGTCAATTATTTTGGATCGTTTTACTCCTTCTTTATGCTTTTCTCACAGAAATCGTTCAGGAAATATTACCGATCCGCACCTTTGAATGGCATGATATTATTCAAGATTTTTGTGGACTGACGGTAGGGTTGGGATTTGCCGTATTTTGCCGGTTTGTTGCCGCAAAAATCAAAAAGTAGGCAATATCTCGCCAAAACGCCAAACATTCCCTTTCCGGTTTTCAACTCATTCTTTAGGTGGGAACCTCTAATAATTCAGATAATTCAGAATTTACCAAACGTTAACGGCGTGAACTTGCCCCGCGTTGTTCGACTTAACCCTAAAACACGGGGTAACCCCCGTCGTTAACTATTAATTTATTAATTAATTGCTTGAAAATAAAAAATTGAATTATTAGAGATGCCCAGCTGATAATACACTCTACTGAATAGATACAAAATAGACAGTTACAACGGCATGATATTGGTTGTTTTGTTTGATTCAAAAGGTAGGCAACCGCTCGCCGAAACGTCGCGTCGGCGATAGCCGACTTGACCCGGTGTGCAGATGGAAATTAAAAACCAACAGCGTACAACTCAAATAACAAACCCAACCGTTGCAACCTACCTTTTGATACCCTATTTTGGGGTAGGCGACCTTTCGCCGAAAGGTCGCGTCGGCGATAGCCGACTTGCCCCTGTTTGCAGATGGAAATTAAAAACCAACAGCGTACAACTCGAATAATAAACCAACCGGCGCAACCTTTCGGCGAAAGGTTGCCTACCATGTAATTGCCATTCGTAAACAAATTTACGAAAATTAAAATAGACAGTTACCTTAAATAACAAACCCTACCGTTGCAACCTTTCGGCGAAAGGTTGCCTACCACACAATCACCTATCCACTGAATAAAAATACTTGTCTCTAAAGTTGCTGATTATTTCATTTTGCGGTTCTGATTCCACTGGGTTCACCTTTGTTTTTTCCATCTTGCCGATAAACAATAGTAGTCGTAAGAGGCATTGTTGAATGTTCGATTACCTGTGTCTCTATCAGTAACTCGTCCTTCTTGTCCAAATCAAAAAGTTTCATCAAAAGAGATTCAATCATCAAATGCGATTTCTCAAACCGTTTATTATCCAACGCCGATTTTAAGTGTAACGGTTCAATAAAAATCTGTAACGGTGTGTCCCAATGTTGTTCATTCGCAATCTGACGGAGAAGTTGCTGCTCCGACCGGCTTAATTCATGCGCTACACACAATTCACGGAACAAATTCCAAGGATTATCCAATGAAAGAATATATTGTTCCCAATAAAATTTGTGCAATAGATAGAATAGGATAATGACCAGAATAAAGAAAACAAAAAGAATCGTATAGTAATACGATAAGGTTGTTCCTGAATTTCCTTGTTGAAGCGATCTTGCAATATTGTCCATCTTTTTTTGTTGTTCCTGACTGACTTTGGTTTTGCCGCCGGACAATGTTTCCGAATCATCCGACGAAGATTCTTTGTTTTTGTTCGGTTGAAAAATATTAATACGCTCGGCATGAAGCGGAATAACCGTTGTCAAAATAATAAACAATAATATCAGTACGGTAAATGTCGGTTTTTTCATAGTTCGCCTCAACATTTTTTTATTGGGCATCTCTAATAATTCAATTTTTTATTTGCTGCCCATTTGTTAACGACGGGGTTTACCCCGTGTTTTAGGGTTAAGTTGAACAACGCGGGGCAAGCCCACGCCGTTAACGTTCGGTAAATTCTAAATT
>JAIROD010000627.1 GCA_031257725.1 Planctomycetaceae bacterium
TTACTCCGAATGACCACCCCTAGCCCCTCCGAAGGAGGGGAATGATTCCCCTCCTTCGGAGGGGCAGGGGTGGTAAAAAATAAACTTCAATCTCCGAAAAATTCCACTGATATATTACCTCTTTTGGGGTTTTTCCAAAAATCAATTTAAAACTATCCACGAAAGGGCTTTGCAATAACTGGAACATCGTTACTCTATTCTCCGTTTATATTATTTTTAGGACGTAATCAATTTGTAGGCATGATTACTCCGATGAGATATTTCTCTGATTATTTTTGTAAATTATTCGATATTCTGTACCATTTCCCTGATACGTTCGATCGCGGTTTTCATTTCGACAACATTTTTTGTAATATCGGCATCGTTTGCTTTGGAACCGATGGTGTTTGTTTCGCGTAATAATTCTTGTGTCAGAAAATCGAGTTTCCGTCCGCAACTTTCATTATTCACTGAAGTCATTGCGTCGGTGAATTGTAACAGGTGAGAACGGAAACGCACTGTTTCTTCGGAAATATCACAACGATCCGCATACACGGCAATTTCACGGAGTAAATCGTTATTGTTCAATGTTGTCCCTTGTTCCAACATCACCTTGCCGATACGTTCCGACAACTTTTGTTGATACAACGGAACCACGCGGGGAGCCAATTGTTCAATATTCCGAACCGACCGATAAAGTGTTTCAATATTAGCGTTTAAATCTTGGAACATTGAAGAACCTTCAGTCCGCCGCATGATTTGAAGGGCATCTAAGGCTTCGCGAAGAGTTTTTTCGATGATATTCCAGATTTTTTCGTTATCTTCGTCATGACGGTTTGCGCTTATTTCTACAACACCCGGCAAAAAAACTAAACGATCCAGAGACGGCAATGGAAGTTCACCAATATGCCCTAGTTGAGAGCCAAGTTCAACCAATTGTTCAAAATAGGACTGCAAAACAGGAGTCGAAATTTTATAGTCGGAAACTTTTTTTTCCTGTTGAATACGGATAGAGGCGTTGACAGAGCCGCGCTCGATTGAACTCCGAATGAGCGGTTCGATTCGTGTTTCTAAAGAACCGTAACCATCCGACATTCGGAGTGATAATTTGAAATAACGGTTATTCACCGCCTTTAATTCTACGGAAACGGCGATTCCCTCCGCTTGGCAAACGGCAACTCCGTAACCTGTCATACTAAAAAGCATAAACGGTTTTCTCTTAATTTTTGAACGGTTGTGACATTATTTAAAACTCTTCGGCGAAAACGTCGCCTACTATTCCTCGACTGAATAGTTATATGTTTTTTACACTCGAACTCTGGCAACATAGGGACGTTCCGGCGGAAGGATCAGTTCCTGATTTTTCATATCAATAACCACGTCCATCTCTTCCAGTGGAATCGCGCCAAGCAAAACTTCTTCGGCATGGGGTAAAACAACTGCCCGACAAAGTGATGAACGATTTTTGAAATGAATTTCTACCGGTCCGACAAATTCATAATTCTCAACAGAACCATCCGCAAGACGACTCTCTCTTGTTTCCAAAACGAAAAGACCAAGTTGGTTTTTGATTTCACTATTGATTGCCAATGTGGTTGCGCCGGAATCTATCAAAGCACGGACTTCTATTTTACGAACATTTTCCATCAAGCAGGTTCCAAGTTTCACCGCTAACAAATCCGCTCCATTAAACAACGTAATGTTTGCATAAATTTCTCCCATAATTTATTTTCCTTATCAAAAAAAATTGTAACTATTCAGTCACGGCAGGTCGGCATAGCGTACAACCCCGAAAGAGCGTGTACGAAAAAATTGATCGTTCATCATTCAATTCGTCGTAAATATATCGTGGAATTTCTGTAAATTTGTTTACCTTTGGAAAATTCCACTGATATGTTACTTTATTTTTAAATATTGAATAAATAGACAATCTTCAATTTCCAGCTAATTCGTTACATTGCGGTATGGAAATCAAGATTTCCGCCGAGTAAAAAATTTATAAAAACAAACAATACTAATCAATATTAGTCCGCTTACGACACCCAAAATACGCCGTTTATTATTTTTTGCAGCGTTCTCGTCCTGAATTTTCTGGATAAATAATTCGCCTTCTGTAACTGTTTTTTTGCCGTCCCAAAACTGACGTTTAATATTAGGAGGATTATGGCTAGAAAACATTTCAACAGGCGTTCCTACCGGAATATCCAGTAATTCCGGTGTAAAAAGTTTAGGGTCAAGCGGTTCGTTGATTGAATAAACGGTAATCGCATATTCTGTTTTTCGAAATAATTTCCCATTTTCTAACCGTTGTACTGTCGCTTTAACCGGAACCCATAAATCCGTATCCTTATATTGACGCACTTCAACAGTGGTACTGTCAAAAAGACCATATTTTTTTGTTTGAGATTCCATGCGAATAGGACTATAACCATATTGTGGAGCAATCCACACAGCAAAATGATATTCGTCTTTTTCTTTAACATACAAAATCTTTTTACATTCGGTATCGTTTAAAAATTCATCGGTCATTGTTAATTGACCTTCAAGTTCTTTGAGATTCCCGATGAACGAATAAATAGAACTGTTTCCAAGATTTAATCCAAGAGGTAAAAATCCAAGTATCCGAAAATCAGTTATGAAACTGTCGCTAGGAGGTTGATTGCCTGTTTGGGTTAGTTGATACAACGGCACCGTCGGCAAATTTGAAATATTATCTTTTTGGTATCGATAATAAAATTCATCACCAAGTATTTCAACCGTTGTTTTTGTGCCGCCCTCTTTTGATGTAACAACATCTTCTTGAACAGATACTTTTACTTTTTCACCATTACGAATCTTTTGAACATATTGAGAAACATCAATATTCGGCATTGTTTGGTCTTCACGTTTTCGATGTCCATCTACAAAAAAAGAAAAAGAGGTGGGATAGGCAAAATGGCTTGAACCCGTATTAGTACAATCCAGTTTGACATGCCATTGTTTTATTTTCAAACGATTTTCAATTGCTCTATTACAAATAATCTGTATTGTTTTTATATCAGTTTCTTCTGACAAAATGAAATTGGTCACAAAGAAAAATAGCATAAACAAAATCAAAACAAAATTTCGTTTCATAATTCCCCTTTCCAAAAAAACAATTTTTCCTGATTGCATTGTTTTGTTTTCATAAGCCAAAACAGCACAAACGGTAAGATGAGTTGAATCAGGATAATATCAAAATTTCATCGGAAAAAAGTTGTAAAAACGGATTTTAGTTTTTTAACCTTATCCGTTTTACAATTGAAAAAACGAATATGAATTATTGGGTGTTTAAGCCCACAGACAAAAACACCAAAAATGAGAACTCCCTTGAGTCTCTCTTGGAAAAACAACACATAATAAATACAATAAAAATGTTTTTAAAATATTCACAGAAAAAAAAATCGTAATATATCAGTGGAATATTTTTTTTAACTATTCAGTCGTTTCCTCCGAATGACCACCCCTAGCCCCTCCGAAGGAGGGGAATAATTCCCCTCCTTCGGAGGGGGCAGGGGTGGTAAAAAATAAACTTCAATCTCCGAAAAATTCCACTGATATATTACAAAAAATCAACTTTCA
>JAIROD010000704.1 GCA_031257725.1 Planctomycetaceae bacterium
AGGTAATAAGGTTGATTGTAGGGAGTCCTTTGGGCTACTAAGGTTGTTTTGTTTGAAAAATAAGGTGAAAATAAGGTTTGTATAAACTTGCTTTGAAAATTCCACTGATATATTACAAAATCATTCGTCCCTTTTATCTCTTTTATCCCTATTGTCCCTTAACAACCGTTTTAGGGATATTAGGAACAATAAGGACATTGGGGACAAAGTGTACTCTTCGGCGAAAATTTGTGTAATCTCCATCTGCGGACTTACTTTTATCTCATAAATCCAACGTTAAACGAGAATACTTGCCGTTCATCGTGGCTGTCCTTACTAATCGGAAACGCAAAGTCTAACGCGATTGGCGCGGGTCCCATCATTGGAATGGTCAGACGAAGCCCAAAACCAACCGCAACACGATAATTGCTTTCCCATTTTGTAATTGATTTTTCAACTGTTCCCGTATCGACAAAAATGGAACCGCGAATCATATCGTCGGCGGTGATCGGAAAAACGAGTTCTGCCGAATTATAAAATTCCATACAACCGCCGAGAATAGCGTCATTGGCATCGCGTGGAGTTACACCGCGATATTCGAATCCGCGTAAACTGGTGAACCCGCCGCCGAAATAACGTTCATAAATAGGCGTATTCTTTTCGCTCACCCCGAGACTGCTCCGAATCCCCAACACCCAACGTCCGCTCCGATCCGGTCGTTCATGCAACATAAAATATTTTCGGAAATCAATATTGCCGCGCAAAAATTGGTAATCGCCCAAAACTTGTTCCAGTCCGAAAGTTATTAAATGTCCTTCGGTCGGCATATATTCGCTGTCGCGGGTATTGTAGGAGGCTTCCAGACCAATCGTGTACATCGGATGATGCCCAAGTGTTTGGATCAAGTCCGATGAATACGGAAATACGGGACGATAAATATTGACTTGTTGACCGCCGAGAATTAACCGTGTTGAAAAGTCGTGAGTCCAGAGTTTGCCGAAGGAAATGGAAGCACCGATACGGTCTTCATACCATTCGTCGTAATATCGCTCGTAATAAAAACCGCTGACTCCGAATGAATAATCGAGATCGAAGAGGTAGGGTGTTTCCCAACTGGCACTGTAACGTTGAACTTCCGTACCGGGAACCGCTTCAATCCGAAATCGTTGACCTTTACCGCGAAAAGCGTTTTTCCAATCACTCAAACGCCAACCTTTGGGAAAATTCAAAATATCAAAGTTTTGTTCTTCGATAATGAAACGTCCCATGAGTCCGGCATCGGAACTCACGGCAACACTCATCATCAACTGACCGGTTCGCGTTTCCTGAACAACCCAACGTCCATCCACCGGATAAATTTTATTCGAAACACCCGGCGGAACATTCGGATCAATACGGATATCCGTGTTTGCTCCTAATGACGCATACGGATTGCCTAAAATAATTGATTGATTAACGGGTTGATTGACTTTGTGTTGCGTAAAAATCATTCCCTGATTGTACAAAACGCCGTTACCGACATTGGAGTTGTTGGACGGCGGTGAAAGATACGAAGCGGCTTGATATTCCGGCGGCGTAATATTGGTCGGTTGCCCAAAAACAGTCATCGCCTGCGGCAATTCAAGAGAAGCCGGAGACGGTTGAGCATAAGATGCGGAGTAATAAGTCGTTCCATACGGTCCGGTCGAACTCACCGTGTTCTGTTGACCAAGCGGTGTGGCCGCCGGCGCAATACTGCCGCTAAAACTCATCGGCGACAAAACAGAAACCGGTGAAGTGTTCGGATAATTCGTGTTTGAATTGTTCGGATAATTCGTGTTTGGATTGTTCGGATAATTTGAATTGTTCGGATAATTTAAACTATTATTACTTAACTGGTTGGAATTATTAAAATTATTGTTTGGAGTTATTGTTGGGGGAACATAAATAGTTGCCGGCGTAACATTTCGCGGTGCGGTGAACGTTTGACCGCGATAAACTTCTTTTCGCACCGAATACAAACTTGTTGAATCATCGGAAGAGGAAGTCGAAAAACCGGAACGTTTCGGATCAAACTTAATTCGGAAAAATTCAGAAAAATTCTCCATTTCGTTTTCCAATTCCAAAGAACTTTCCAACGAGTCTTCATCATAATAAGGAACTTTCTTATTCCAAAAAATCGGGCGAGTTGAAACGGTCGGGCGTACCGGACTTTGACCGCGAATTCGTGAATTGGCTTCCGCCCGTTTTGCCGCTTCACGTTCTTCATTTTCCGCGTCTTCGAGTGCTTCTTCGGGAAAATCAAACAGAAATTCAGGAATGGCGCCTTGAGTCGGATTGGCGTTGAACAATTGCGATGCCATTAAACGTCGGCGGCTGTTATTGATTTCGCTTGTCCGTAAAATATCGCCGGGGCGTAGTGAACTCCGGTTGAGAATCGGGTGCCATTTGGTGAAGGGATCACCGCCTTCGTTGCCGACAATTTCAATATGCAAGGTTCTTAAATATCCGCGAGGTCCTTCTTTGATATTGATAACAACATCGACAAAATCTTCATCAATTCGCGGATCGGGTTCGGCAATTGTAAAAACATAACCCTGATCGCCGTATTTATCTTTCAACTGTTTCATATCGCTTTCGAGCATATCCTGATTGAAATATTTTTCGCCGGGAAGTCTCATTGTTTTGAGTAACTCTTCCTTTGAAAAGACGTGATTACCGGCAAAACGGATTTCACGGATACGGCATCGCGGACCTTCATCGATAATAAACTTAACATTAACCCAACTCCGATTTTTTCCCCAACCGGTGTAACCGCTTGTTTCGACAAATTTACGGTCAACTTTAGCGTAAAAGAATCCGAGTTTGCGATAGTAGGCGGTTAATGTTTCCACGTCTTCATCGAGTTTTGCGCGAGTAAATTCGCTATTGATCCAGAAGAGCCAACCGGGTTTGGACTGGACTAATGTTTTGAGTCGTGCGGAGGTAGCGATGCGGTTTCCTTCAAATTCGGTATCGAGAATACGTTGTTTGGGACCTTCGCTCACATAAAACACCACGCCGCGATCTCCGATCTGATCCCCGTGCAACACTTTGATATGCACGCGGTAATAACCGCTGTCACGGTAAAACTGTTCCATTCGTTCTTTTGCCTGATAGATAGCGATTGGGTCGAGAGCGTCGCCGGGTTTGAGGTTGGCTTCTTCGAGGAGAATTTTCCGCGTATGGGCGTTATTGCCGGAAATTTTAATGTAATGAATAATCGGACGTTCGATAAATTGAAAGGTGATGATATAACCGGACGGAGTTTTTTCGACTTTGGGTTTAACGTCGATGAACCATCCTTTTTGCATTAAGGCGCGTTTATCTTCTTCGAGTACCGCTTGATTGTAAGGGCGGCCCGGGCGGGTTTTGATAATTTTAATCAATTCTTTTGCCCCGATTTGAGCATTACCGATAATCCGAACATCCAACACAGCATTCGGATTGCTCTGACCGGTTACTGCGCCTGCAAAAGTAGAACTCGGATCGAGATATTGAACTTTTGTGGTGCTGGCAAAACCGGGGTGAGACGAGTTTTTATCAGAGGCGGGAAGTTGCTGATTTCTCTGTTGTTCATCGTTGTCCCAATAACGACGGTTTCGTTCTTGCTCATTCTTACGTGCTTCCGCTTCCGCCTGCGCGAGTTGCTGTTGGCGTTCCCATTCTGTTTGTTGCTCTCTACGTTTCCATTCCAGTTCCTGTTGCTGTTTCGTGTCTCCCCCCAAAGCGGAGTCAATGGCACCTTCCGCGACAGCACCCACAAGTCCCCCCGCTAACTGAACCAATATCGGCTCTTCCCTTTGGTTGGTTGTTTGCGCAAAGAGAACATTACCGCCTAAAACAGCAACAAATAAAATTCCGAACCATACGGATTTTTTGAAGTAATTTTTTGTATTTCTCATGTTTTCACGTGTTTGCAGAACGGAGAGTTCATAGAGGAATAGCGAAGGATACCGATTTTTTTTTTCTGACGCAAGGGCAATTTTTGAGTAGTGAATAGGGAATCTCTAATAATTCATAATTTACCGAAAGTTAACGGCATGGGCTTGCCCCGCGTTGTTCGACCTAACTCTAAAACACGGCGTAAACCCTGTCGCTAACTATTAGACCTTTTCTCTAACCCTACTCGAACATCGAAAATATGGTCAAAACAGTAACTATTCCGTCCCGCATGGGACTATTGGGAATCTCTAATAATTCAGAATTTACCGCAAGTTAACGGTATGGGCTTGCCCCGCGTTGTTCGACTTAACCCTAAAACACGGGGTAAACCCCATCGTTAACTATTAATTTATTAATTAATGGGCAGAAAATAAAAAATGGAATTATTAGAGATGCCCAATTATGAGAGATGCCCCAATATTAAAGCGTAAAAAAGGTGAAAGCGCAAACAAGCGTTGAACAAAACACTTTTTTACTCTTTCACCTCCACTCTCTCACAAAAACCGTTTTTTAATTAATTGGTTTAACCGATATAATCGGCAACATCAACTCAATCGGCAACGTAAGGGAGCAACGCCATAAATCTTGCCCGTTTAATTGCGGCTGCAACCGCGTGTTGGCTGACAGCGGAGCAACCGGTTTTACGACGGCTGATAATTTTTCCTTGCCGGCTTGTCAACTTTTTAAGAAGTTCAATATCCTTGTAATCAACAAACATCGGATGCGGACGTTGCCCATTGACGATCAACGGATCTTTCTTTTTACCGCGAACCTTTGCTTTTGCCCGTTTACGTTGTTTGAATTTTGATTTTTTGAATCGCGCCATGGCGTTTTCCTTCGTTTATTCTGTGTTATTTTGGCAAAAATAGAAAACAAAACATTCAGTAAGGAAGTTTTCTACGTGAACATTCCCACTTAGTCCTGAATGAATCGGAATAGTTTACCGTTTTTTTTAACCTTTTCAAGGTGAGGTCTTGCCCAATTCTGAATTTTATTAATTTATTCCCTCGCCTTCCTAAACCGGTGGTTAAAATGGGTAAAATTTTCAGGATGTTTCGGTATTTTGGTGTCAATTATTTTTAGGTCAATCATTGGGGAATCTCTCATCATTCAGAATTTACCGAAGGTTAATGTCGCGGGCTTGCCCCGTGTTTTGGTGTATAAGTCTAACAACGCGGGGCAAGTCCACGCCGTTAACTTTCGGTAAATTCTGAATTATTAGAGGTTCCCTAGAGTTTTTCTTTTTTTAATAAGGTAATAAGGTTGGTCTTTTATTTGTCTTTTGGCTAAGGTTTTTTATTAAATGGTTTTGTTTAGAAAATAAGGTTTTTTTGAACTGTTTTTAAGTTAGCGAAAAGGTCTATTAACTATTAATTAATAGGTTGAAAATAAAAAATTGGTATCTATTCAGTAGGGTATTATCGATCTGTTTGCAACTCTTTTGCTGATTATAACGACGAAATTTTTGCTGAAATTTCAGTAAAACCGGAAAATTTAACGTAGTTTCGCTTATCATAACCTATGGTATGTCAGTAAGAGCGCGCAAAACGTAGAGCGAAATATCATCTTATCGGTAATGATCTAAAACAACCAACAATACCCAACCATGACCATTTATCCAACCAATCGAGGTTTGATTTGGAGCCTGCTGTTTGTAGGTTTTGGATTGAGTTGCGCGGTTGGTTGTCAATCGTTACCGCGAAGCGGTTTTGATCCTAAGGGGGAGCGGTTATTTGAATCTTGTCCGTTGGAAGGGATTTTACCGTCGAATTGTGATTTATTTGGTCGCCGTAAAGAGCCGCAGGTTTCCACGCCTTCCTTGACCGCCACACCGATTCCGCCGCCCGCCGATTCCGGTGCAACCGTTTTCCCTGGTGCAACCTCTGTAACGCCGAATCAATTACCCGGTCAATTTGGTGCGTCGCAATCGGGAACTGTTGCGGGTTCCGCCGGAATACCGCAATACGGTTCTACTGCAACGGCGATTAATCCCGCCGCACGCGGAATTAATACGGCAATCATTGCCTCACCGGAGGCGACCCCAAAACCTGTTTTTGAAGAAACCGGCGGTTATGCCCTGCCGACAGTTCCCATTGAAGGTCCGGCAATTTTGATGACTCCGCGTGAACAAATTGCGCCGGTTGGCAGTGAAGTTGTTTTGATTTCCAGTTATCTTGGCAGCAGGGATCATTTAATAACGAACGAAAAAATCGAATGGACGCTTGAAGGGGTTGGAGCAATTCAGAAATTCGACGGCGGTTCTATATGTGATCCGTTACACTTTGATTATGTCCGCGCCAAAAAAATTACCGACCGTTACGCAGTTACAAAAACAAGTCAACTGTACCAAACTCTTGATCGCGGAACATCGGAAACCAAAGACGATATTCATCTTCTTAAAGGTCAAACCTGGATTTCCGTTAATTCGATGCGTGAAGGGACAACTCATGTAACGGCGTTTGCTCCATCGTTGAAAGATTGGTCAAAACGGAGTGATGTCGGAATGATTCACTGGGTTGACGCGCAATGGGTTTTGCCGCGTCTTTCTATTGCTCCGATTGGCGACAGCCGGATTTTGACCACAACCGTGTTACGCCAAACGAATGGTCAACCGCGAAACGGCTGGATTGTCCGTTACGAAATTCTGAACGGACCGGCTGCCGGATTGGGACAATCTTCGGCGCAGATTGAAGAAAAAGAAACGGATATGTCCGGTCAAGCGTCGGTGATTCTTTCTCAACGGGAAAACCGCGCCGGAACCAACACCATTTCCGTACAAATTATTCGTCCGGCGGGAGTGGACGGTTCTGACCGCCGTGTTACGGTTGGCAGTGAAACGATCCGTCAAACGTGGTCGGGCAATGCCGGAATTCGAATCGCGTTAACCGGTCCCGGTCCGGAAAAAGTGATCAAACGCGGCGACGATATTCCGTACACCATTACGTTGACCAACACGACGTCGCTTGTCGGCAAAGGCGTGGCGGTATTTGAAGTTCCGCCGTTGGCGACATTTATCGGCAGTCAACCGACTCCGACGCGAACAGAAAATTCGTCGGTGCTTTGGAATGTCGAGGTTCAACCTCAAGCAACTGCAACCATTCAATGTACACTTCGTGCCGGAACTATTGGCAGTATTTATCCTGTTGCAACATTTTATCCACACGGGATTTCACCGGAAACGCGATTGCCGATTACCGGAACATCAATTCCGTTACCGCCTGCCGATCCTTCTACGGTTACGCCAACCTTACCCGGAGCGTCAACATTTCCCGGAACAGGATTATCGGGTTCCGGTCAACCGTTATCCGGCGGCGCAACCGTTTTTCATCGGGAATCTCAATCCGGTATCAACTTGAAAATCGAGCCGACCATCGCACCGGATCAAGGTAAAGTTGTTGCGTTTGGAAAACCGTTGGAGTTTTCTTTTATTGTTGAAAATAACAGTTCATCGGAAATCAGGAATGCGCGGTTACAGATTGAGATTCCGCCGGAAATCCGAAATTCCGTAACAATGGGTGCCGCGTATCCGTCGGAAGACGGCAAAGCGTCGCTTAGTATTCAGCGGGATTACGTGTATATTGATGTTGCGTCTATTCCGGTCAAAGGAACCGCCTATGTCCGTACTGAATTTCCCAACCTTAGCCGGCAAGGTTACCGGATTGTCGGAACACTTTTGGTCAATAATCAAAAAGTTGACCAGATCACACAACAGATCAAACCGTAACATTTATTGCAATATTTTTTTTTGTAACTGCCCGTTTTAATTTTAATTTTAATTTTTTGTAATTATTCAGCGGACTATTTTTTTTTCGCAACATGCGATTATGCGTCTTTGTTAACGGCAGGGTTCACCCCGTGATTGTTAACGACGGGGGTACCCCGTGATTGTTAACGGCGGGGTTTACCCCGTGATTGTTAACGGCGGGGTTTACCCCGCGTTTGTTAACGGCGGGGTTTACCCCGCGTTTGTTAACGGCGGGGTTTACCCCGCGTTT
>JAIROD010000706.1 GCA_031257725.1 Planctomycetaceae bacterium
TATTAACTGGGAATCTCTAATAATTCAGGATTTACCGAACGTTAACGGCGTGGGCTTGCCCCGCGTTGTTCGACTTAACCCTAAAGCACGGGGTAAACCCCGTCGTTAACTAAACACACACGGGGTAACCCACGTCGTTAACTATTAACTGGGAATCTCTCATCATTCAGAATTTACCGAAAGTTAACGGCGTGGGCTTGCCCCGCGTTGTTAGACTTAACCCCAAAACACGGGGTAAACCCCGTCGTTAACTAAACACACGGGGTAACCTACGTCGTTAACTATTAACTGGGAATCTCTAATAATTCAGGATTTACCGAAAGTTAACGGCGTGGGCTTGCCCCGCGTTGTTAGACTTAACCAAAAAACACGAGGTAAACCACGTCGTTAATTAATTGCTCATGTTACGCAAGTGCAATTTATTGTTGTAACTATTCAGTAGCGGTTCTATTGTTTATCATTAGGTCAATAATTACAAGGTAGGCGACCTTTTGCCGAAGGTTTTTCACCCACAGTCGCACCGGTTGGTTTTTACTTTCCATCCGCACACAGGGTCAAGTCGGCTATCGCCGTATTAGTGTATTTATTAAAAATGTTTCGGCGAAACATTGCCTACCTCCTATTTATTGACCAATTTGTATCATTTTGCAGCAATTTTGAACAAATTACGCTCTCTTTTGAACATCAGTACGGAAAAAATCGGAAATTGTAGCCCTACAATTGGTAAATGTAGCCCTACAATTGGTAAATGTAGCCCTACAATTGGTAAATGTATCCCTTCAATTGGTAAATGTATCCCTACAATTGATAAATGTAGCCCTACAATTGGTGAATGTAGTCCTACAATTGGTGAATGTAGCCCTACAATTGGTCAATGTAGTCCTACAATCGGTGAATGTAGCCCTACAATTGGTCAATGTAGTTCTACAATTGGCGATTGGTAACTACCAAAAATGGGAAATGTCCGCACCAAAAAGCGGAACATTGGTAATATTTCAGTGGAATTTTAGGTTGGCTGTTAACGACGGAGTTTACTCCGTGTTTTGGTGTTAAGTCAAACAATGCGGGGCAAGCCCACTCCGTTAACGTTCGGTAAATTTTGCATTATGAGAGATTTCCAACTGATAACAGGAGATCATACTTATGGAAAAAGAACTTATTGTACTGGTCGATGACAATCCGTCGAATCTTCGTGCCGGCAAAAACGTATTGATGGAACATTATTTAGTGGTTACGGTTCCATCGGCGGCAAAGATGTTTTCTTTATTGACGGTCAACACGCCTGCGCTTATTCTTTTGGATGTTGACATGCCGGAGATGGACGGTTACGCTGCGCTTAGGATTCTTAAGGAGAAACCGGAAACGTGTGATATTCCGGTGATTTTCCTTACCGGCAAAACTGACGTGGAAAATGAACTGGTGGGATTTGATTTGGGGGCGGTTGATTATATTGTCAAACCTTTTATACCGTCCTTACTTTTGAAACGGATTGAAGTACATCTTTTGATCGCGGCGCAAAAGAAAACATTGGAGATGCAAAAGAAAACGCTGGAGATTCAGCAAAAGGAGTTAAAACATTTCAACGATAATTTGCAACGGATGGTGGATGAAAAAACGAGGACGGTAGTGGAGTTGCAGGATGCGATTCTTAAAACGGTTGCGGATTTGGTTGAGAGCCGTGATGACATTACGGGCGGTCATATTGAGCGGACACAGCGCGGGGTTAGCGTTCTTATGGGGGCGTTACGCGATCATCCGGTGTTCGGCGAAGTGGTTTCAACATGGGACTTTAAGCTCATGCTTCAATCATCGCAACTCCATGATGTCGGCAAAATTGCGATTAGTGATCGAATACTGCTGAAACCCGGCAAACTTGACAACGATGAATTTGAAGAAATGAAAAAACATGCCGCGATTGGAGTTCAAATTATAGAGCGTATCGAATCGCTTACGACCGCTTGCGATTTTCTGGATCATGCCAAAATTTTTGCGGGAACACACCATGAAAAGTGGGATGGTTCGGGTTATCCCAATGGTTTGTCGAAGGAATCTATTCCGTTGCAGGGCAGAATAATGGCGTTGGCGGATGTCTATGATGCGCTCGTCTCGGAACGCCCTTACAAAAAAGCATTTTCACACGCCGAAGCAATTAAAATTATTCAAAATAGCAAAGAAACACAATTCGATCCAATATTGACCGATGTTTTCGTCAATGTTATGGGAACGTAACTATTCAGTAGCAATCTTATTATTTATCATCAGTCCAATAATCCAGATGTAGGCAACTGTGGGTGAAAACCCTTCGGCGAAAGGTTTTCACCTACAGTCGCCTACCTCTTGAATCAAACAAAACAACCAATATCATGCCGTTGACTGTATAGTTAAAAAATTTACTGATTATTTCACATTTTGTGGTTTCCTAACTAAAAATGGTATCTCCCAATGACGATTTTTGCCGCCGATTCGCATATCTACAATGATGTACCAAAAGACTTTTTTCTTACTGGAGTGTGTTGAGTAAAGAGATGTTGGCTTGATACTTAAATTATTAATCCAAAATATATTATTTTGAATTGGGATTTGTTCTTCTGAAAATAATATTTGTCGAAACATTAAATTTTCTTCTCCTGTGGCGGCTAAAGGATCATCATATTTAGCATCATAGACGTAACATTCCAGTTTAATTGTAACTTTTTCAAGTCCGACGCATCTCTTGATAGACAATGCTATTGGAGTTGATTGGTCTAATATTACAGGATGCTCTCCAATTTCAAATGAATGTAAATAATTCCTACCATAAAATA
Source organism: Planctomycetaceae bacterium (assembly GCA_031257725.1). Taxonomy (GTDB): domain Bacteria; phylum Planctomycetota; class Planctomycetia; order Pirellulales; family Thermoguttaceae; genus WRKP01. The sequence goes on from JAIROD010000706.1 coordinate 2,805, forward strand.
TTTTCCACAATAAAGCCCAAATTGATATAAAAACTAGAGTACCACCACATACAAAAAATACTAAAGAAAAGAGTAGTCCAAAGAACCCGAACCATGAAAATATGTAACCCATCACTAAAAAGAGGATTCCTTCCGGGCTACAAGTTTTAGCAATATCTATTTCTTTTTCATCTGTGTATAAACGATATTTAAGCCGCATTCCATGTGTAGTTTTTTATTTTATTTGGTGGTTCAAATAGCTCTGGTCTATCATCGAAAAAACACTTTATAAAATCTAAATCAAAATTAATCGAACTATTATTATTGTCCAATTTGTTGCTATTATTACTCATCTTTTTATAATTTCGTACAAGATGTTATGCGTTAGTTTGAGGTGGTCGAGAAATTCGGACGCGCAATGTCTTTCAATAAGGTATAAACGTTTTGTTTATTTTTTGAACAATCGCCATTGATTTTTGACAATACTTTTGTTAAAATTTTTTTGTTTGGTGAAGCGGAAACGGGCTCTGTTGAGGAACAACCTGTCAGGAATAACCCAACGAATGGAGTGATTGCTTCTCCTCAATAGTTTTATTCGGCTCTTGAGTTTTTTTTCTATAACAAATTTTTATTCACCAAATCGCTTTATTCCCTATCCCTCAAAAAACCTATCATCGAGTTGGAATTTCCACAGTTTTTTGTTCTTGACCGAATATTTTTTAGGGTTATGATGTCCTTTTATGGTTTGGAAACGAATTGGCAAAGAACATCCGTTAAAATAAAACGTTACAATGTATAACAAAACTTCGACTGAAAGTGAGATAGAACAGGTTCGGGCTGAGTTGGCATTTCTCCGTGAACATTTCAACGAAGAATTAGAACGCCAAAAACTTGATGCATTGGCTGAATTTTCCGCCGGAGCAGGGCATGAAATCAATAA
>JAIROD010000708.1 GCA_031257725.1 Planctomycetaceae bacterium
GATTATTCTCCCTAATATGGAGGATGAAATCAAAAAATCACTCGAACTTGTAGGCGATCGTATTCCTTTTTCCTTAATCTATAGCGGCGGTGAAATTTGTCCCATCTACAACAAACAACACGAAATTGTCAACAGATTTCATAATCTAACCTACACACTCATGGTCTTTTGAATTTTACACATCTTCCTAAATGTTCATAGGCAGGTTATTAAATTAGGTATAGGGCATCTCTAATAATTCATTTTTTTATTTTCAACGAATTAGTTAACGACGGGGTTTACCCCGTGTTTTTGGGTTAAGCCTACAACGCGGGGCCAGCCCACGCCGTTAAATTTCGGTAAATACTGAATGAGGAGAGATTCCCAGTTTATAGTTAACGACGGGGGGTACCCCGTGGTTGGGGGTTAAACCTAACAACGCGGGGCAAGCCCACGCCGTTAACTTGCGGTAAATTCTGAATGAGGAGAGATTCTCTTTTGAAATTGTAGAAATTTTGAGTGATAAGACACGTTGTTGTAAATTGTTGCGTAGTATGTTATATTGCTTCGCGATTCCTCACACATTAAAATTCGTTTTTTATCAGTGGAAATTTTTTGGAACATTTGAAAAATTTATTAGCACACAGATAACATGGATTATTAAAAGGATGACGGTCTATGGTATAGACTCATTACAATAAGGTTAAATAATTAAACAATTACTTTACAGAAAGGCAATAAAATGTTTCGATTTTTTAATTTTTTCGTTTGTGTTATTTTTTGTATGCCGCCCTTTTTTGGGGACGCTGAAGAAATTACTGAAAATTCCGAAAAACCGTTGCCGGGCATTCAGGCGGTTCAGAGTGTGGAACTTCCGGCGAGTACGAGTGTTTGGAGTTACAAAAAAGGAGATATTACTCTGATCGGTGAACCGCGTCCGTTGGATCAAACCAAAATGGAAACGGTACGATATTGGATTTATTTACCGCACGATTACGAAACATCGGCAAAATCAGAAGGTGCGCCGCTTTTGTTATTCCTTCACGGAGCCGGAGAACGTGGGAATACACCGGAAGAAATCGACAAAGTTAAAGTTCATGGTCCGCCGAAATTACTCGATAAGCCGGAATTTAATAAAACATTTCCATGTGTTACCGTTTCACCGCAATGTAAACATGATTTTGCGTGGTCGCCTCTTCAATTGATGCTCTTGCTTGACCATGTCGAACAAAATTATAAAATCAACAAGAACAAAATTTATGTAACCGGAATTAGTATGGGCGGATTTGGTACCTGGATGTGCCTGAACGAATCGCCCAAACGATTCGCCGCCGCTCTTCCTATTTGCGGCGGAGCCAAACCGGAATGGGCAGAAAAATTGGTCGAAATTCCGATCTGGAACTTTCACGGTAACAAAGACAGAGCCATTCCATTTTTTATGTCGCAAAAAATAGTTGACACAGTACGAAAATCCGGCGGAAAGAAAATTATTTTTACCGTTTACGAAGGCGGAGGACATGATGTTTGGACACAAACTTACGATAACCAACTAATTTTTGACTGGCTTTTTTCGCACACTCTTTAACCAAACCGTTTTCTCTAATTAATAATTTGAACGGTAACAAAATAGGGATTGCGTAGGAATGTGAACATCTTGTCCGCAACAAAATTTGAGTCAAAACAATCTTTTTGACGGGATAAATATGATTTGTCCCTAATGTCCCTATAAAATGAATAATGAGAGGTTTTCAATTATAAAAAACGAGGGGGGAGGGGGAATTATCGGAACATTCGTTCAAGCGGTGAACCGGCGGCAATATGATGGAGTGTTTTTGTATCCAATGTCTTTGGATCAACCGTTCCTTTCGGTAACGTTGGACAACTTCTATTATAAGGACAAATATTCACGCATATATCGCAACCAAAAAAACATTGTCCAAGTTTTTTTTGAATTTCCGTCGGAATTTCGTCGCGATGTTCAATTGTCCAGTAATTCAGGCAACGCCGGGCATCAAGAACAAACGGTTGCACCAACGCCCCTGTCGGACACGCCGTCAGGCAACGCCGACAATCATTGCAAGAAATGATCGCCGTACTCTCAGATGTTCCAATATTAGAATCGATAACGTTAATATCAGTTGCGTTTGAATCGGTTTGTGAATTAGTCGGTGAATTAGTTTGTAAATTGGCTTGTGAATTGGTTTGTAAATATTCCGTTGAAAGGAAGGCTGCGAGGAAAATTTTTGAACCGTATTTTGGATTGATCAATAAAGTGTTGTAACCGATTTGCCCCAAACCAGCCTCAACCGCAAATTGTTTTTCAAGAATCGGAGCCGTGTCAACCACTCCACGACATCGCCCATTCGGAAAGAGTTCACCGTGTTTGATGGCAAGTTTTCTGAACCGTTGGCGAACCCAAGCGTGATAATCCATTCCGCGTGCGTATTCCGCAACTCCTGCAAGTTGCCGGACGGGATGGTCTTCACTGCCAAGAACGGTCGCAAACGAAACGCCCAGCATCAGAATTGACCGGACGCCGCGTAACACAAAATCAGGATGTTTTCGGGCGGATCGTTTTTCCGCAAGGTGATTCATTCCGGCATGTTGTCCCGCATCAATCCAACGTTCAAAAGCGTCAAACGTTTTCGGTTGTTTCGCCGACGTAACGCCGCAGAGTTCAAAACCAAGTTCGAACGCTGCCGATTGCAAGTTGTCAGTCTCGTTCATGATTCGATGATCGGATAATTCCTGCCGTTTCAAGAAACGTTAATGTCGATTTCAAAGGATGATCGGTAAAACGGACAATCGGTTCCACCGGAAAGTTCAGTAACGAATTGTCAAACGGATTCTCAATCGGCGGAACCAACTCCGTCAAAGGCGTCGCCGTAAAAGATAATTCACCCCAAATATCGCCAAGATCAATTTTTTGCTCTTCCGTTAATTTTTGTTCTTCAATCGGTTTTTGCTCTTCCGCCGGTTTGTCCGAATTATTTGAAACAATATCAATTCCGTGCCGTTCCGAAGATTGTTGCGGTTTCAAAAAATGGAACAGTGAAAAAACGGTAAGGAATGCAAGAATGACCGCCGCTGCCGCACTGATCCAAACCCGATTTTTGAACCAAGAACGCGGACGATTATTCAGGTTGTTTGACAGAACAAGGTTTTTTACCGAATTATTGTTTGGCAATTCGGTATTGGGAAAACGGAGTTCGAGTTCGAGTTCGAGCATTTCCGTATAATATTCCCACAACTTCGGACTCCGCCGAACATACCACGCCGTCCAACCATCAAGCGGTTGAGCGTCATCAAGAGCATCGTCAATCCGTTTTCTGAAATAATGTTCTATAAAATTTATCATTGGAATAATAGTTCGAAAATAAAACAGACGGTTACGATAAAATTGGTTGAAGTTTTTTTCGGGCGCGGTGGAGTTGGACTCGCACCGCGCCCTCATTTTTTCCGATTTGTTCCGCAATTTGCGTCAACGGTAAATCATCCCGATAACGGAGTAAAAGGATGGTAAATTCTTCCGATGAAAGATGTTGTTTGACGAGATTCCAAAAGTTTTGTTTTTCCTCTTCGAGGTCAAGTTGGTTCGGCGAATAGGTTGCCGGTTCGCCGAGACTGTCTAATGTTACCGTTTTTTTGCGGCGTTTTTCCGAAACCGCCATACGAAATGCAATTCGGTGCAGCCAACCGGCAAGTTTTTCCGCTGATTGAAGTTGTCGGATCATCTCAAACGCCTGTATTAAAGTTCGTTGCGTTAATTCTTCCGCCAACTCCGAATTAAAAGTCAATCGCAACAAAAAACGGTAAAGCGTTTCCCGATAACGACAATCAATTTCGTCAAACGCCTTCGTTTCGCCCAATTGGACACGATTAACCAATTCAGAATCCGTGCAACGGCGGTCAGTGAAAATGTCGCGGGAAGATTCGGTTTCCTTCATTTCGGTTTTCAATCGGTTCATGAGCGGTCTTTAACTGTAATTGTCTATTTTGTTTTAACTTTTTTAACACGAAATAACAAGAAAAATACAAAAAGATTTTGTTGTCATTTTCGTATAATTTTTGTGGGTTTCGTGAAATTTCGTGTGTTTCGTGTTTAAAATAGACAGATACAAGGCAAAAGAATTTCTTGATGTTTTTCAATTGTCATTGTCTATTTTGTTTTAACTTTTTTAACACAAAATACACGAAATACACGAAAAATACAAAAAAGATTTTGTTGTCATTTTCGTATAATTTTTGTGGGTTTCATGAAATTTCGTGTGTTTCGTGTTAAAAAAAATGTAATCATTCAGTGGAATTTTTGTTTAGCTGTTAACGACTATCGCGGGGTAATCACATGTTGCGAAAACAAAAATATTCCTCTGAATAATTACAAAAAATTAAAATAAACTGTTATTTTTTAATTTTCTCTGTTGCTTGTTGAAGTCCTTTGGCGATCAGTTTCCAAAGTTCAGGGTTGTCCAGCTTTGCCGTAACTGAAACATTGGTTCCCGCCGCATTGATCTGAACCGCCTGCAATAATCCGCGTTCCGGCGAGTTTTCGGTAACGTTCAATTGGGCAAACGCCGACAATCCGGTCAATAAATCTCGAACCGCATGAGCATCTTCTCCGGTGCGCATGTCGGCGGTGATTTCGAGTTGCGTAACACTGTTCGCCTCGTGAAGAGCTGCTTTCACTTTTTTGATTTTACCGAAAAAACCGGTTTCATTTGAGTCCAGTTTTGCGCGTTTTAGTTGACGGTCTAGGAAAAGAAAACAAGTTTCTTCGAGAATCAATTCTTTTTGGGGTTGTGTTGTGTCCATTTCGGCATAACGTCCGGTTTTGAACGCCTTACTATATTGGACAATTTGATCATCATCCGAAAAAAGAATTGCATAACGTCCGGTGTTCAGTTTTATTCCGGCACAGCAAAATTCAATATCATGATCATAATATTCGAAATCGAATTTGAGAATAAAATCTCCGTTTGGTTCGTTACGAAGGAATTGATAATCGGTTTTTTCCCGAAAATATTTCAAAAACGTGAGAAAAGAACGCGGATTGACATCAATAATGAACGCTAACAAACCATCAAAATCAAGATCCAACTCTTTTTTTTGTCCTCGCAACAAGTCCGTAATATCTTGCAGATTTTCATCAATTTCATCATCATCGAAATCTGCTTGTAGTTTGAAGATGACGGCTTCGAGATGTTGAAAAGCGGTTTCGATTCCTTTTTTGGTGGAAATACCGGATTCGAGAAAAAGCCGCAAGTCATTGGCGATTTGATCCGGCAATCTCCGTCTGAGATTTTCCCGTGACAATTCTTTGTCAATTGCTTCATCGCATGTTTTGGTGAACACCTCGAAAAATGGTTCCCATTCAGGCAGAGCCGTCAAACGTTTGACGAAATCCGAAGCCGCAAACGCTTTGAAATTATCCTGATACGAGATAATTGTCATACCGTCGCCGGCGGCGGCCATTGTTGCGGCAAAACAAACGGCGAACAATACGGTCAACGCCCACACAGAAACAAACAATCGTTTTGTCATAGTAACTCCTTAATTTTGGAAGGTTGGATTGATCGATAACCACAAGCACGATCAAATTGAACAGTATCTTGATGTTTATTGTTTGGCGAATGTTACTGACCATTTCCACAAAAATTCCGAAATAATCAGTGAAAATGAATATTCATTAAAATTGCATTTTCAAAACAATTACATTTCCGGTTTTTGGTTATCGTCGGGATGAGTGAGAGCTTCGAGAATTTTAGGATTGGTTGTTTCAGAATAAAAATGAACGGAACCGTCACAATGGCTAAAATTCATTCCGCCGTAGTGTTTGCTGCCAAAACCGTAAGGTGAACGATTGATACCGAGTTGCGGGTCGCGTCCGTTCAACGGCGAACCCCACGCCGGAAATAGTTGAGTTATTTCACCTAACAAGATTGTATTGGAAAGACCATCGGTAATTTCATTCGTTTTAAGTGATCGACCGACCGGCAAAACGAATTGGTTTGCCGAATAATCCGTTTGAGCAAAACCGTTACGGTCAACCTGTTCTTCTTTCGGAAGATGTTTAAAATACGGTGAAACGAAATAACCGCGGATTTGTTCTTTGAACACCGGAACGTTTTGCGGGTCATTCCATGCTTTGGTGGTATTGATTTTTTCGTACAAGGTTTGTTGTTCGCAAAAGGGCAACAGTTGTGTTATCCAACTGTGTCCGAGTTGACCGTTTTCTAAAACGGTACTGCCGGACGGCAACTGTTGCTCATACCTTTCTGCATAATTTTGTGTGCCGATTGTAAGTTGTTTCAAATTTGAGACGGATTGCATACGGCGTGGCGCGCTAACTAACTGACTTATATCAATAATTGGTTCTTTGGGAAACAACAACCATACAACTTCATGAAAACCGGAAATGATTGCGAGTCCGGCGGCGGCAAGAAGAACAATGATAAACGAGGTCAAACATGATTTACGCAATGTCCAGATTTTGTTATGACGTTTTGCGATCGGGGCGACAAAAAAATGCAACGTTAACGGCAAAAGCAGAAAAGCAATCAAACCACATAAAACGGCGCATGGTTCATGGGCGAAACCTGCAAACAGTCGATAAAGTCCAAAAATCCACCCCACAATGGGAAGAAGGAAACTGGGATGGATGAGCAAACCAACGACGATGCTAATTATTACAATAACAGTCAATAATTCAATAAGAGTAAACGCCTTCCGTTTCATTTTATTTTCTCCAAATTGTTTTATTTTTACTCTATCGGGATTTCTTTAATAAGAATCATTTTATTTAACAAAACAATTTTTTCAAGACTTTGGAAATAACGGTCTATTTTTTTAACCTATCACCGCATATTTTCAACCTATTAATTAATTTATTAATAGTTCATAGTTAATAGTTAACGACGGGGATTTACCCCGTGTTTGGGGGTTAAGTCGAACAATGCGGGGCAAGCCCACGCCGTTAACTTTCGGTAAATTCCGAATGATGAGAGATTCCCAATAGTTAACGACGGGGGGTTACCCCGTGTTGGGAGATTAAGTCTAACAACGCGGGGCAAGCCCACGCCGTTAACGTTCGGTAAATTCCGAATGATGAAAGATTCCCAATAGTTAACGACGGGGTTTACCCCGTGTTGGGAGATTAAGTCTAACAACGCGGGGCAAGCCCACGCCGTTAACTTTCGGTAAATTCCGAATGATGAGAGATTCCCAATAGTTAACGACGGGGTTTACCCCGTGTTGGGAGATTAAGTCTAACAACGCGGGGCAAGCCCACGCCGTTAACGTTCGGTAAATTTTGAATGATGAGAGATTCACGAACAATTTTTTTGTTGTCCTCTTCATATAGTTTTTGTGTCTTTCGCGTAGTTTGTGTTTAAAATAGACAGAACCCCAATACCCCCTAATTATTACAATTAATGAAAAAACAAATTGCCATTCAGGGCATTACCGGTTCTTACCATGAGATTGCCGCCCGGAAATTTTTTAGTGAAGAGGAAATAGATATTATCGGTTGCGGCTCCTTCCGTGACGTTATTTCGATTGTCAGGAAACAGCCGGATATTTTAGGGGTGATGGCTATTGAAAATACGATTGCCGGCAGTCTTTTACAAAATCATGAATTAGTACGCAAAAGTGAATTGACGGTGATCGGAGAATACAAATTGCGTATCTCCCACTGTTTCGCCGTGTTGCCCGGTAGGACGATTACCGATGTTACCGCCATCGGTTCGCATCCAATGGCTTTGATGCAGTGCGAAAAGTTTCTGAGTACCCTCCATTCCGTACAAATTATCGAAAAAGAAGATACCGCCGCCAGCGCACGTCAAATCGCCGAACAACATCTGGAACATCATGCCGCAATATGCAGCCGTGAAGCCGCTCATATTTACGGTTTGGAAATTCTTGCCGAATCCATCGAAACCAATAAACATAATTTTACGCGATTTCTTGTGTTGGCTCCGTCTGATTTTCCCGGTCTTGACAATAAAGAAAAAAGTAAAGCGTCCCTTGTGTTCACGCTGCCGCACACCATCGGCAGTTTGTCGCAAGTTCTTGCGGTTCTCTCCTTTTATTCGATGAATCTTTCAAAAATTCAATCGTTTCCGATGATCGGAGCGGCGTGGGAATATTTGTTCTATGTGGATCTGACGTTCGCCGATTATTCACGATACAAAAAAGCGTTGGACGCCATTCTCCCCCTGACTAAAGACCTGCGTATCCTCGGTGAATACAAAGAATTTACGTAATTATTTCAGAATTTTGGGGATCATTGTTCTAGGTCAACAATCAAGAGGTAGGCAACCTTTCGCCGAAAGGTTGCGTTGCCGATAGGCAACAGTGAATCAGATTCGATTGGGCAATTTGTGTTTCTGACTGGTTTGGAAACTGATTGCTGGCGGGAAACAGGGGC
>JAIROD010000749.1 GCA_031257725.1 Planctomycetaceae bacterium
CTACGGGACGCGGATCATTTTTGTTATACTGTTTTCTACCAAGATGTCGTCCCTAACGGGACGAAAATTGGCATTATTCTCCAATCACTGATGCCCCCAAAATTCTGAAATAATCAGAATTTTTTACAGACATTGATTGAACAATTAGAAAAACAACTCGTGTTTTTATCGTAAAAAACACGAACTACATAAACGTTAATTACATAAAACTTAACTCTAACACACAAGGAGTATTATGCTTTTAGAACTTAAAAATCAGGTTTTCATTTTGCTGTCAAATCCGGGAAATTTCAAACAAAATCTCCTGTCGATTAACCGGTTCATGAAAAATATCCGTTCAACCGGCGGTCAATTAAAGTTTCCGAAATAACTTTTTGAACAATCCCCCCCAAAAAAATTCCCACAATTCCCCAAATTTTTGGAACAACCCCAAAAGACGAACATCAAATATTCTAAATCGGACTGTCCGGTTTTAATTGATTGCAACTAAAATTAACTATTCCCATTTTAAAAGGAAATCAACAATGAAACACAATTTGTTAAAACACCTTATGTCGGCGTTATTGCTGACACTTATTTTTGTTGCCGAAAACGCGGTGTTTTCCGGCAATATCTCCGAACCGAAATTCGGAGAATATACGGTTGGCGATGATTATTTTCTCGCCAACTATACTCAACTTATTGAGTATTGGGACACACTGGCAAAAGAATCCGACCGTATCAAAATTGTTGATATCGGAACAACACCGGAAGGGCGAAGTTTGAAAATAGCAATCATCACCTCGCCGGAAAATCACAAAAATTTGAAACGTTATCAGGAAATTTCCGTGCGTCTCGCCAAAGCCGAAGGTTTGACCGACGAACAAGCCCATAAACTTGCCGCCGAAGGAAAAGCGGTGGTCTGGATCGACGGCGGACTTCACGCCACCGAAACAGTAAACTCACAAGCTCTTTTTATTGAAGCTTATGATCTGGTCAGCCGTGATGATCCTGAAACGTTACGGATTCTCGATAACGTTATTCTGCTGCTGGTTCCCGCCAATCCCGACGGAATGGATTTGGTGTCGGATTGGTATATGAAAGAAAGCGATCCGAAAAAACGTAACCTGTCCATTCCGCGCCTGTATCAAAAATATGTGGGACATGATAACAATCGTGATTCCTATATCGCCAACCAAATTGAGACAGAACTCATCAACCGGCAAATGTATATCGAATGGATTCCGCAAATCATGTGGAATCAACATCAGAGCGGTCCCGCCGGTGCAGTGTTGTTTATGTCGCCCTTCCGCGATCCTTTCAATTACAATAATGATCCGTTGGTGTTTATCGGCATTGATTTAGTCGGTTCCGCAATTCATCACCGTTATCTTGCCGAAGGCAAACCGGGTGCGGTGATGCGCAATGCGGCATCTTATTCCACATGGTTTAACGGCGGCGACCGGACAACAACCGGTTTTCATAACCAAATCGGACTGCTCTCCGAAATCATCGGCAACCCAACTCCTATTAGTGTTCCGCTTATTTCGTCAAAACTGCTGCCCGCCGGCGATCAACCTCTTCCGATTGGTCCCAAACAGGAATGGCATTTTCGCCAAAGTATTGATTACATTATTACCGGTGAACGTGCCATTCTTGATCTTGCCGCCAAATTACGTGAAGATTTTTTGTACCGCATTTATCAGGCAGGGAAAAATTCCATTGAACGCGGCAGTCGGGATTATTGGACATTAACGCCAAAACGTGTTGCGGTCTTGGAAGCCGATTACGCAAAATATCTCGAAGAACAACGGAAGAAAAACCCCAATTATCAACCGCCGGTGGACGCACGCGGACGAAGCCGCGGGATTCCTTATGAATTTTGGGAAAAACTTCATACCCCCGAAACCCGTGATCCGCGCGGTTACATTATTCCTTCGGATCAACCGGATTTTTTAACCGCAACAAAATTTGTCAACGCTCTTTTGAAAGCCGGTGTTGATATTCATCGTGCCGCAAGGGAATTTGAAGTTTCAGGAAAAAAATATCCGGAAGGTTCTTATGTGATCAAAGCGGCTCAAGCGTTCCGACCGCATTTGCGCGATATGCTCGAACCGCAAGATCACCCCAATGATTTTCAATACCCCGGCGGTCCGCCTAAACCGCCTTATGATGTTGCCGGTTATACATTAGCGTTTCAAATGGGTGTGCAGTTTGACCGTATTCTGGACGGGTTTGACGGACCTTTTGAAAAAATTTCAGGATTGCTCACACCTCCCGCCGGTAAAATTGCCGATACGGAAAACCCCGCCGGTTATTTGCTGAGTCATCAAGTAAACGATTCTTTTGTCGGTACAACACAATTGCTTGGAACCGGTGAAGAGGTTTATTGGCTGACCGCTCCGCTTGACGCTAATAATAAAACCTATCCGGTCGGTACAATTTATATTCCCGCTAAATCGTCCACTCGTCCCGTGTTGCAAAAACTCACGAAAGAATTAGGTTTGAATTTCGATACGGTAACAGAAAAACCGCACGGGAACGCTTTGAAACTTCGTTCCGTCCGTGTCGGATTATGGGATCGTTACGGCGGTTCGATGGATTCCGGTTGGATACGTTGGTTGTTTGAACAGGCATTTCCGTTTCCTTCATTCGAGGTTGTCTATGCTCCCGAACTGGACGCCGGAAATCTGAAAAGTAAATACGACGTTTTAATTCTTCCGCCCGGTGCAACTCCGCAAGGTGATTTCCGACAGGGAACCGTCAGCCGTAATATCGACGAAACCACTTCGGCGGCTTCGCAATCTTCGGCAACTTCACAGTCTTCGACGACTTCGCAATCTTCGACGATTTCGCAAACTTCGACAACTTCGACAACTTCGCAATCTTCGGCGACTTCGCAATCTTCGGCGACTTCGCAAACTTCGGCGACTTCGCAGTCTTCGACGACTCCGCAATCCCCTGTCCGTCAAGGCGGTGCCGCTAATGTTCCCGAAGAATACAAAAACCGTATCGGAAATATCACCAAAGACAAAACCGTACCGCAATTACGCCGGTTTGTCGAGGAAGGCGGTGTTTTAATTACTATCGGCAGTTCGACGGGATTAGCGCAACATTTGGGGTTACCGGTTGCGGACGCTTTAGCGGAAATTACTCCGGACGGTAACGGAAAAAGATTTTCCTCCGACAAATTTTATATTCCCGGTTCGGTGTTACGCACCAAAGTGGACAACACGGCTCCGATTGCGTATGGAATTGCGGAAGACTTGGATATTTTGTACCGAAACAGCCCTGTATTCCGTCTGTTGCCCGACGCTCAACTCAAAGGCGTTAACGCTGTTGCGTGGTTTCCAAACGCGGAACCGTTACGCAGCGGTTGGGCGTGGGGACAACATTACCTGAACGGCAGTATCACCGTTGTTGAAGCCAATCTTGGGAAAGGGAAAGTTTTGCTCTTCGGTCCCGAAATCACGTTTCGGGGACAACCGCACGCATCCTTCAATTTCCTGTTCAACAGCATTTATTACGCCGGAGCAACACTCACCGAATTTTAGTCCGAA
>JAIROD010000291.1 GCA_031257725.1 Planctomycetaceae bacterium
AAAGGTATTGGATTGCTTTAACAAACCTTATTTTTACCTTATTTTCAAACAAAACAACCTTAGTAGCCATTGTTCCCACAACAAACAAACCTTATTACCTTATTAAAAAAAGGAACAATAAGGTAATAAGGTTGGTTTTTTATTATGTTCATGCTACTAAGGTTGTATAGTTAAGAAAATAAGGTGGAAATAAGGTTTGTATAAACTTGCTTTGCAAATTCCACTGAAATATTACAAAAAAAAATATTTCACTGATATATTACTAATTTTTTTATTATTTAGATTTTGCCGTCAATTTCGTTTGATTTAAGACGTTCCTGTTTTTCCCATCGGGCAAGAACCTGTGAAGTAATAAAATGGGAGCGTTTTTCGTTTTGGGGCGAAGTTCTCCCTACTCCCGTTAGGATTGCCGGTCTATTTTAAGTACGAAAAGCACAAAATTTCACGATGAAATATCCGATTAAAAAACAACGCCGCATTTTAAAGTTAGAACGAAGTATTGGATTGAGGGGCTTATATTTTTGATTTTTTTGTGTAGAATGGTAATTGTTTTCTTACTAATGATCCTCAAAACTTTTTTACAAACCGTTTTCTATGGAAGTCAACATAGCGAAATTAAAGCGGTATTTTCCAAACACCAAAGCCGTTGATGATCTTTCGTTTTCGTTTCACGGCGGGCAAATTTACGGGTTCGTCGGTCCAAACGGAGCCGGAAAAACTACCACAATGCGAATCCTCGCCACACTAGATGACCCAACTTCCGGCGATATTTTTGTCGATGGAATCAGTGTGGTGCAATATCCCGATCAGGTACGGAAAATGGTAGGATATATGCCCGATTCCTTGCCCGCTCACAAAGATATTACCGTTCATGAATATCTCGATTTTTTCGCCCGCGCTTATGGTTTACGTAATCCGAAACGGGATGAAATCGTTCGGAATATCGAAGAGTTTACCGGATTAACCGAGTTTAAGTACAAAACAATTGCCCAAATATCAAAAGGGATGAAACAACGGGTTAGTTTGGCGCGTGCCATTGTTCATGAGCCGATGGTTCTCGTTCTTGACGAACCGGCGGCAGGATTAGATCCGCGTGCGCGAATCGAACTCAGAGAACTCTTAAAAGCCTTACGCGAACAAGGGAAAGCAATTCTAATCAGTTCTCATATTTTGAGTGAACTTGGTGAAATTTGCGATGGCGTCGCGTTCATCGAACGGGGACAACTACTTCGTGCCGGAAAAATCGAAAAGATTATCGAATCAATGGAAATGAGACCAATGACGATGATTCGGGCAAAAAATTATGATCTTGAAACATTATTAAAATTAATCCTCGAAGATCCGGCGGTCGAAACGGCACAAATTACCGGTGATGAAGTTGCCGCGTTGCTAACCTCCAACGACGATAGCGCATTGCTGGCATCACTGATTGCTAAAGGCGTACAAATTGCCGAATTTCGTCAACATAAAGCCCATTTGGAAGACCTGTTCCTCAATATTACCAAAGGAAGATTACAATAAATCGGCTGAACTCGTCCGAAATCAAGTAAAATGAACCGGACAAGGTGTGATGAATGTACCATCACTTGAAATTAATAATTTATTATGCTATATTTTCAATGAAATCATGTGATTGTTCCCGCTTGTTGCAGTAACAATCCCGTACCATTTTCTCCCTTTAACACTTTATACAGAAAGGATCGTTTTATGAAACGTACCTCCACTCTTTTGTTGACTGTCGTTGCGTTGGTTTTAACAATATCTGTTGCCCGGGCGCAGGAAGACGGTTGGATCAAAATTTTCAACGGCGAAAATCTCGACGGTTGGAAATCGAATGAAAAATATGTAGGTTTTGAAGTTAAAGACGGAGCGATTGTCGGCAATGGTAATCGTAACCATCTTTACTACATGGAAGAACTCAAAAATTTCGAAGTCAAAATGGACGTGAAAATCAGCGCAGGAGGAAACTCCGGCGTGTACGTCAAATCACAATGGCAAGACGAATCATGGCCCGTAACAGGTTTTGAACTCCAAGTTAATTCCTCACACGGCGATCCGGTTAAAACCGGCAGTCTGTACAATATTATTAAAATATTCAAAGCTCCGCATGGCGATAATGAATGGTTCAACTATCATCTCATTCTCAAAGGCAATACGCTTGAAGTCCGCGTCAACGGTGAATTATTGTACCTCTATGTTGATCCGATGGAAAAAGGCGGTGTTTCGCAAAATGGAAAAATTACGGAACAGAACAAACGGATTAGCCAAAAAGGTTATATCGCCCTCCAACAACATGATCCCAAAAGCATTCCGGCATTCAAAAATATTTTCCTGAAAAAATTACCGGACTGATTTTTCTCATTTAACTCAATTGTCCCATTAGTCCCTATCATTCATCCTTTTGTCCCTCTCGTCCTTAACGGAATGTGAGGGACAGTAGGGATGGATGGGAATTAATGGGACAAATATTTTAGGGTGATTTATTATGCAATCTTTAAAATGTGTGATTTTTGACATGGATGGAACGATTGCGGATACGCTTCCGCTTTGTCTTGAATCATTTCGTCGTGTTACGGAACCGTTTTTGAAACGTCCGGTAACTGACGAAGAAATACTGGCGGCATTTGGACCTTCAGAAGAAGGAACATTGAAAACACTGATTCCCGATCACGCCGAAGAATGCGTCAAACATTTTCTGGAACAGTATCGCCAGTTGCACCGCTCGCTATGTCCGCAACCGTTTGACGGTATTCGGGAATTATTCGATGAGTTAAAAACCGAAAAGGTTTCTCTTGCTCTTGTTACGGGAAAAGGATTGAAATCGTTACAGATTACGTTGGAAATTTTCGGAATGGAACATGTTTTTGATGCAGTTGAAACCGGTTCGCCGTACCGCCCCAACAAACCGGAAGGATTGCGTAACATATTACAGAAACTCCATTTGCAACCACAGGACACCGTGTACATCGGCGATGCTCTCAGCGATATTCAGGCAACCCGTAGCGTGTCGATTCCGATTTTCAGTGCGGCATGGGCAAGCACGGCGGAACCGGAAAAATTAAAAAATGCGAAACCGGATAAAATTTTATTTTCCATTACGGAATTACGGCATTGTCTGCTGGAAATGTTATAACGGTGATCATTTTCTTATTTTAAAATTCGTTGTCCATTAAAAACGCTCATCTCCGGGTGCGGACGGAAATGGGAAAACCGGATCAACCGTTGCGACCGTGGGTGAAAACCCGTAACTGTCTATTTTAAACACGAAATACACAAAATTTCACGAAACACACAAAAATTATAATATATCAGCCGAATTTGCTAAAAAGAATAATAATTGTTTCAGCTAACCTTCTTTTTACCTTATTTTCCTAAACTAAACAACCTTAGTAGCAAGTGAAATAATAGAAACTAACCTTATTACCTTATTTTGATATTGTACGATTTGTATTGCACGCATTTTTGTATTAATCTTTTTTTGAGAAAATGGGATTTACTCATAAGGTAATAAGGTTAGTTGTTGTTTTACCTTGTTGCT
>JAIROD010000309.1 GCA_031257725.1 Planctomycetaceae bacterium
AACCTTATTACCTTATTAAAAAAAGGAACAATAAGGTAATAAGGTTTGGTTTCTGGTAGGACTCTTGCTACTAAGGTTGTTTTGTTAAGAAAATAAGGTGAAAATAAGGTTGGTAGGGGGCTATCCGCTCTCCCCTAAATCAGAAATAATCAGGAATATTCCACTGAATAATTACATCAACTCATCGTTCAAGA
This sequence comes from Planctomycetaceae bacterium, assembly GCA_031257725.1. Classification (GTDB taxonomy): domain Bacteria; phylum Planctomycetota; class Planctomycetia; order Pirellulales; family Thermoguttaceae; genus WRKP01. The sequence continues at coordinate 195 of JAIROD010000309.1, forward strand.
CGATCTCTAAACTTTATGAGCGAAACCATGACTTTTTCCAATTCACCCAAAAACGAAACGATTCTCCAACCGTTAAACACTGTTTATCGTCGGCAACGAATACAAAAAATTATTGAAGCCACCGCGTGGGGATTTTTATTGAGTTCGGTAACAGCAATTCTTGTTCTGTTTATTTTTCTGTTCACCGGTTTGTCCAACCTTTTTGATTTTTCAGGTCAGGGATTGGTGTTGCTGATTTTTTTTGTGGTATTGATTGGTTTTTGTTTTGGGGCGGTTGTCGGATTTTTTCTGCCGATTGATCGGCATGAGTCGGCACGTCAGGCGGATCAATATTATCATTTTAAGGATCGTCTTTTAACCGCAACAAAATTATTATCCCGTTCGGAAACAACGCTGATGGAACGTTTGCAACTCGAAGACGCTGCATGTTGTGCCGGAACGATTGATCCGCAATTGGTTGTCCCTTACAAATTGCCGTCCCGTTTTTTTGTTGCACTTATAGCAACAGGCATTTCTTTAGTTACCGGATTTGTTTCGCCGTATTTTGTTCAACAACACCATGCGGTTGCTGCGGTGCGGTTGCCGGAAATTATTAACGCTGCCGAAACACTTCAAAATGAACTTGTTGAAAAGATTGAAGAATTATCGGAACAAAATCCTGAAGAAAAAAATCTTCGGGAACTTTCGGGAGAACTTCAAAAACTGGTTAGTAAACTTGATCAATCGGCAACGGATACGAAAGAGGCTCTTTCGACTCTTTCTGAAATGGAAGAGGCGATTCGTTCGGTGTTGAGTGAATTTCAGATTGAGACGTTCGATGCTTCGATGAAGGAAGTTGCCGAAGCCATGAGTGTTGCCGAAGCGACTCAAGCGATTAGTCAAGCGTTGAAAGAGGAAAAATATACCAAAGCGGCAGAGGAACTCAAAAAATTCGATGCCCAATCCATGCAGACAATGTCAAAACAGGAACGCAATGCTATTGGCGATCAAATGAGAAAAACGTTGGACAACATGGATCAGCGGAATCAAAAAACACTTCAAAAAACGACACAAAAATTAGCCGACGCTTTCGAACACAATGACGGCGAAAAGGTTCAAGAAGGAACGGATGAATTTGCTGCGGAATGTAACAAGCAGGCGATTCGTAAGGAGATTAGTAATAGTCTTGAAGGCAAACTTGCATTATTGGGGCTTTGTAAATCGGAATGTAACGGGAACGGCGGACAATCCGGCAATTCCAACAACGGCGGCAATAATACAAATAAATCTGATTCGGCAGATAAAAATTGGGGAACCGGAGCCGCAGGAAATCCGGCTTCGGGTGAAGCGACTCATCTTGACAGTCAACGCGAACAAAAAAATGTTACCGGAATTATCGGTCAAGGCGAATCGGAATACGAAAAGTTCAACACGAATGAAGCACCGCAAGAAAAAACTGTACGTGAACAACGTGAATCGTTTCAGGAATATCATAAAATAGCCGAAACGGTTCTTGAATCGGAACCTATTCCGCTTGGTCAACGCCAAATGATCCGACGCTATTTCGAATCGATTCGGCCCAATGATGAAGAAATAAAATAATATAACGTGATCGTTTGTCCCTAAAATTTTTTGGGGAGCGTTTATTGTTTTCTCTATCAGGGATTGTCACCATGTTTCTTAACCAAACAAAATTTCTTTTCGTGTTCGACGATGGGTTGTTGTTGTTCAATAAGTTGTCGTAATTTTGCTGTCGTGTCGAGGTTGTCTGCCATTGCGGTTCGGGCTTCTTCCATAATTTGAAGGAGTTCCGCTTCAAGTTTTTGAGTCAAATTCGTTCCTATCACGATTTTTCCACTCGACTCGCTCGTCAATTCACTGATTCGGGCGGCGGCTTCATTGGACGATTTTGCCAACTTACGAACCTCCTCAGCAACTACCGAAAATCCCGCTCCCGCCTTGCCCGCGCGCGCCGCTTCAATCGAAGCGTTGAGAGCCAACAAATTGGTTTGCCTTGCAATTTTCGAAACAACATCAATCACATTGGCAATCTCTCCCGATCCCACATTGATTTCACGCATCAATCGAGCGGTTTCATTAACCTGTTTGACCATTCCTTCTATTTCCCGAAAAAACGTTGACGTAAATTTTTCTTGTTTTTCCGATTGCGCTTTGGCGCTTTCTTCGCTTTTCCTTAGTTCATTCTGTTGCTTGTGGAAACACAACTCCGAACGGGATAAGCCGTTGTGTAACGCTGTTGCCATCTCTTGACACGAATGATAACCGCACGCACCGCAATCGAAAATATCCGTATCATACTCTTTAAGAAGAGACTCCACATAAATCTGATCACGTTGCGGTGTTGTCGGTTGCTTGATTGTGTTGTTTTCCCGAAGATTTTGATAACGCCGATGATAAATCGACGGCTTCCAATAAGCGTCAATCTGTTGATGAAGAACTTCGTAATGATCATCGGATTGGTATTTTTCCTGCTCTTCCTGGTAAAGTTGTCGTAACGTGTTGCTCCGTTGTTCCACCAACAACTCCAACTCGTCTTGGGACGGCGATGTGTTCCGTGCATGTGTTGTACCGGGACCGGCATTGCAACCAAATTCACAGTTCAAACAGTCAATCAAAAGCGGATTGGTTTTGGCTTTTCGTGAAGCGTCCAAATGATCCAGATAATGATAAACTCCGTGACCTTCAATTTTCCGAATATTTTCCTCAATTCCGGTAACTTCACGCATTGCTGTTCGCATGAGACCGCCCGGCGTGGAAAAAAGAACGGCTCGTTCCGCCGCCGGATTATCGTAATCGGTCGGCTCAAATTGATCGAGATCAATTTTTTGCTCTTTCAAATAATCGTCCAACCTTGCCATTGTTACATTGTAATCGCCAAGCTGCGTCTCCTCAAATTCCCGCTTTTTGGCAATACAAGGCGAAACCACAACAATTTTATGATCTGCGAATTGCGTATAAAATTCCCGAATCATCTGAATGGTGTGTAACATTGGGCTGTGTGCCGGAGCAAGATACGGAATCAATTCCGGGCGGTAAATCTGAATATAAGTTACGATTGCCGGACACGGCTGTGCGATAACGAGTTCAGGATTTTTGGACTTGATGTATTCCAAATAAGACTTCACCGTCAATTCCGCACCAAAACTAACATCAAAAACCGCTTTGATTCCAAGTGAACGAAGCCATGTGTTGAATTGGAAATAGCGTTCGGGAAAATTAGCGGCAATCGCCGGCGCAACAATCGCAATCATTTTAATTCCGCGACGCAAATCATTGAAAAATTGTTCCCTATCATCAATAATTTCCCGCGCACCATGCGAACATGCCCGAATACACGAACCGCAACCGATACATAAATTGTGATTCACATCAATATGCTGTCCGTTGCTGCCGTCATTGCAGTACCGAACCGGACAAACACGAATACAGACATTGCAATTGACACAACGATCTTCGTTGATACGAACAACAGGAGATAAGTTTTTCATAGTGTGAGTATGCTAAAAGTGTTTAAAAAATTCAGGAATCACAAACACAAATTACACAAAATCAGGTAATGTTTTGTGAATGAGCGCGATAAAAACATTGTCGTTTCGAAACCGAAGCGCAAACAAATAGAGAAGAATTTTCCAACAAATTATACAGACTCATGTTACGGCAATAGACGATAGGTAATAATAAGAGAAGTATTTCCTATCCTGATTTTATTTATTATTTCTTATTCTTCTTACTTCACTATACTATTTAAAACTATTTTCGGGAACCTCTAATAATTCAGCATTTACCGAAAGTTAACGGCGTGGGCTTGCCCCGCGTTGTTCAACTTAACCCTAAAACACGGGGTAAACCCCGTCGTTAACTATTAATTTATTAATTTATTAATTTATTAATTAATTGCTTGAAAATAAAAAATTGAATTATGAGAGATGCCCTTAACTATTTAATTATTGTATCTATTCAGTCCAGCCAAAAAATTGAAATTGGGCAAAATTTCAACAAAACTTTATTTTAATGGGCATGTAACCATTTCTGTGAGCCATTGTTTTAGTTCCTTATTTAATAGGGTTGAACAAAGTGAATAACTGTTTCATTGCCGTTTTCGGAACAACATTTGCCCGAAAATAAACGACAACAAACACCAAAACGTCGGCAACAAACAATCATCAACGTTAAACGAACAGTAATCGGTACGTACCGAATGGTAATCAGTGCGTACCGAAAGTGAATCAGTGCGTAAAGAGAGTGAATCAGTGCATACCGAAAGGGAATCGGTACGTACCGAAAAGCGAATCGGTATGTACCGAAAGGCAATCGGTACGCACCGAAAGCCAATCAGTACGCACTGAAAGGCAATCGGTACACACCAAAAGGCAATTAGTACGCACCGAAACGCAATTAGTTTGCACTGAAAAGCAATCGGTATGTACTGAAAAGTGATCGGTACGCACTGAAAGGCGAACTTTACGTACTGAAAAGCGAGAATTGTACTCAAATTGGCGGTCATTGGTGTGATTTTGTTTAATTTTGGTGTCTATTCGGTGGTTTGGTTGTATTTCTGAATATTCCCGTCTCGTTAGGGATGAAATATTGGTAGAAAACTTCCGGTGAGCCAATTCTATTTGGGGAGCGTTGTTGTTTGGGGCGGGTAACCTCAAGCGGGATTGCTCCCAAACAACAAACGTTACCATTCTACTATTTCTCGATACCGCGTCAAGAAGGGGCAATATCCCTTTCATCAGTCCCTAAAATTTTCAGTGTATCTATTCCGTCGTGTATTATACTGTCAACGGGTAGAAATGAGTTGTTTTTTGATTGACGTAATAGACCTTTTCGCCAACTCAAAAATATAATTGAAAAAACCTTATTTCCACCTTATTTTCCTAACAAAACAACCTTAGTAGCATAAGAATAATAAAAAAACAACCTTATTACCTTATTGTTTCTCTTTTTTTAATAAGCTACACTTTCCAAATTTTTTCACTAAAAAATCCCTTGGTTTTTAAGGTTTTTTTGAATAAAATATATTTAATTATATTTTTGTACATGTCCAAAATGTTTATCATTGTAATATATCAGTGGAATTTTTCGGAGATTGAAGTTTATTTTTTACCACCCCTAGCCCCTCCGAAGGAGGGGAATAATTCCCCTCCTTCGGAGGGGCTAGGGGTGGTCATTCGGAG
>JAIROD010000330.1 GCA_031257725.1 Planctomycetaceae bacterium
AGGGTCTTTTCTAGGAACGCGGGCGTCTCGCCCGCAACAATAAAATAACTTTCCGTCGTTCTATGCAGTCGGGACGACTGCGTTCCTAAAACAACCCATTTCTACCCGTTTACAGTATAACGAGCATCTTTTTAGCGAACGATTATTTTCCGACGTTGTTCAATATTATTGCGGAGGCGTTCAATCATTTTTTTCATACCTGGTCGTCCTTCGGGAAATGGGGTGTTGAAAATGGCACTTTTCGTATTCACCTCGATTGGCGGGACATTGAGTTCCGTTTTGTGCCGTTCTAATTCTGTTTTAAGTCGGTCAACTTCTTCTGAATATGTTGAATCATCAATAACGTTACGGAGTTCGTGCGGGTCGGTTTGCAAATCGTAAAATTCCCATTCATCAATATCGTTATAAAAATGGATCAGTTTGAAACGTCCGTCATAAACCCCTTCGTGACGTTTAACCATGTGAACGGCGGGATATTCGTAATAATGATAGTAAAAAGATTTTCGCCAATCGGTTGGCGTTTGACCTTTGAGAATGGGAACAAACGACCGACCTTGCATGTCGTCAGGAACCGGAACTCCCGCCATTTCAAGAAATGTTTCGGCAAAGTCCACATTGGAGACAATATCGTTACAGACGCTGTCCGGTTGAACGACGCCGTGCCACCGAACAATTAACGGCGTTTTGAACGATTCATTGTACATAAATCGTTTGTCAAACCAACCGTGTTCACCGAGATAAAATCCTTGATCGGAAGCGTACACCACTACGGTGTTTTGGGCGAGACCGTTTTTATCGAGATATTCCGTCAGCTGCCCGATACTGTCGTCCGCCGCCGCAACACAACTCAAATAATCTTTCATGTAACACTGATATTTCCAACGTTTCAGAGCCGCCGGATCATTTTTAACCGTTTCAAATTCCGCTTTGCGTCCGTCGTACATCTCATGCCATTCCGATTTTTGTTCATCGGTCATGGAATTCCAAACGGCGGGAAATTCAAGTTTCAAATCTTGATGTGTTATTGTTTCGGCAATAGTCATATCCTGTTCCAACGCTGCACGTCCGCGTCCGGAATAGGTATCATTAAATGTTTCAGGATAAGGAAACTCTCTGTTTTTGTATTTATTGTAATACTTCGGATAAGCGTCCCATTCCCGATGCGGGGCTTTGTGCTGTACCATCAGAAGAAACGGCTTTGACCGATCACGTTTCTCCAACCATTGAAGTGAAAGATTGGTAATGATTTCTGTTGTTTTGCCGACATGCTTGACACGTTCACCGTTACGAATCATCGGCGGATTGTAATAAGGACCTTGCCCAATTAATATTTCGGAATAGTCGTATCCTTGAACATCACAAACAAGATGCCATTTTCCAACAACTGCCGTTTGATAACCGGCTTTTTGCAACATTTTTGGAAAAGTCGGCTGATTGATATTAAATTTGTCCTCGTTGGTTTTAAAACCGTTTGTGTGCGAATATTTACCGGTTTGAATGACGGCACGGCTTGGTCCGCAAAGCGAATTGGTAACACAACAATTTGTGAATCTCATTCCTTGCGAAGCAAGTTTGTCCATCTGCGGAGTTTCATTCCGGTTGGAACCGTAAACTCCTATTGCCTGATAAGCGTGATCATCCGTAAAAATAAACACAATATTCGGTTTCGTTTCTGCCGCAAACATGACCGTAGGAACGGAAACAATAACGGAAACAACAGAAACCGCAACAATAATCGACACGAAAAACAAAATACGTTTCATAAAAAACTCCCGAATTTTTTCCAAATTGCTTCTAAAAACAAAATTGTTCCGATACACGCCGTGCCGAATGCAACCGTTAACACCGCGCCGCCGGCAATATCCAACGCATTACCGATAGACGGATTATAAGAGTTGGTGATTGCTTTGGCAAGTGTTTCAATGGCGGTGTTGAACATTTCGGCGGCAAGAACAGTAGTGATACAAAAAATTAAGAACACCCATCTTACGGTGTCGAAGTTACCGAGCAGCCACGCCGTCCCCAACACGCCAATCGCCGCCGTAAAATGAATCCGGTAACTCGACTGTTGATAAACCGATAACCGTAAACCGTGAAAAGCATCGGCAAACTTTCGTCTCCATGTCCGCTTTTTGTGTGAAAAATGATGAGGCGTGTTGGTTTTGGTCGTTTTGTTTTTTTTCATATTGGGATGTTAGGGAGATAAAGGACAATGGGGCAATTGGGACATTTTCGTGACGAATTGAGCGTATTTTTGAGATTATGCGTAACATGAGTTTTTAACTCAAATTGGTGTTTATATCCCGTTAGTGACAAAATGATTAGCCATTCCGCAAACCGGAAATTAAAGCACGGAATGAGGCAAGTGAATGTTCACGGTGAATACAAATCCGATGAATCCGCATCGCGTCCGGAACAGTTGCGTTGCGGCAGTCTTGTAACGTAAACGCCAGACGAAAACCAATACGCTGTGCCGTTTCAATAACTCGTTCCGAAAAATCATACACAGAACCAAATGGATACGCAAGTGCATCACACTCCACACCAAGTTCACGCTCAAGACATTCCTTAGATTCCCGAAGTTCACGCTCCAACTCGGTTTGATGAAGACTTGAAAGAACAGGATGTGAAAGCGTGTGTGCGCCGATTTCTATTCCTTGCCGGTGTAACAGACGAAGTTCATCCCAGTCCAAAAAATCATATAATTCCCGTTTCCAAAAAGGCGTAAAATCAATTTCCGTCCGGTCACGCAAAAAATGCAACAAATTTTCTCGTTCTTCAACCGGAAGACGTTTGATTTGAGTGAGCAGTTGGAGTGATTCTTCTGTCCGTTGCGGCGTTTCCTGCGGATGTAACGAATACGCCGTTCCGCCGATTTCAATTTTGGAATCCGATAAACGAACAAGCCGTTCATGAATTTCTAATGCCCAAATCAGTTGCCTCTGTGTGGCGATCAGGTTTGTTGTTATGAAAATAGTTGCGGGAATTTCATATCGGGCAAGCAACGGAGCGGCGAAAGTTAAATTATTTTTGTAACCATCATCAAAGGAAACGTGAACCGCCCGATCCGGTAAAGGAATCTTTTGGTCAACCGCGTTACGAATCTGAGTTAATGAAACCGGTGTCCAATGTTTCCGTAATTCTTTGAGTTGTTCTTCGAAATTCGTAATAGTTACAGCAATTCGCGTTCGTGCGTCGTTTTGCGGGCTGTTGTCCGAGACCACACTGTGATAGCAAAGTCCCAACAATCGTCGCCGTGTCCAAAACCGCGACCAATAATTCAGACCGCCCAATTCAACTCCATGAAGAATAATCTGTTTCAAATTCATAGGAATATTTTTTTAAGTTTTCTCAAAATCGGCGGATAACAATTTTTAATACTGTTCTATTTATGTTCCACATACGTCAAGCAGACCTTCAAGGTAAAAAAAATAGGTTAATTTTTGTAATATATCAGTGGAATTTTCAAAGCAAGTTTATACAAACCTTATTTTCACCTTATTTTTCAAACCAAACAACCTTAGTAGCCATTGTTCCCACAACAAACAAACCTTATTACCTTATTAAAAAAATGAACAATAAGGTAATAAGGTTTGGTTTCTGGTAGGACTCTTGCTGCTAAGGTTTTTTGTCTAATCGTTTTGTTAAGAAAATAAAGTGAAAATAAGGTTGGTAGGGGGCTATCCACTTTCCCCTAAATCAGAAATAATCAGGAATATTCCACTGAAATATTACCTATTAACGATATTTTGCCCTTACAGGGCGTTTATCTCTTGGGGAATTGAACCCGCCGCGATGCGGCGGGCTAGCCGATATTGCCCTTTCAGGGCGGAGAAACATTACTGAATTTATGTAAAAAATAATCATTTCATTATTTTTAATTGCGGAACTAAAATAGACAGTTAC
>JAIROD010000126.1 GCA_031257725.1 Planctomycetaceae bacterium
TTTGACATTTACCGTCAAGAAAGGAAAAAATAGTCCGTGCGATATTGATATTCCTGAAGAGTTACTAAAATTTGAGTTTCCGGCTTGGAGTAAGTATGAAGCACAGAAAAAGAAGTAATTCCAATGAAACTGCAACAATATTCCTTCTGATGGTTGGAGACGGCACGGACAAGGAATTGTGGCAAAGTCTGATATCTTTTGGCGTAATATAAACAGTGCAATCGAATACACGTTAAAGTAATCATAGAGACGAAATGGCTTTGAACCTTGTTTTTCAGCATTGGCTGCCCCAAAAAAATGTGAAATAATCAGCTATTTTTTAGTACAACCCCTAAAGGGGTTGAGTTTAGGGGCGGTAGTTTGCCGCCGGTTCGGTATTTACTGAAACTGGCGGCGGTTATTCACATAAAACGCCTACGGCGTTAAATCAAACCAATGCGTAACATGAGTTAATAAACTAATAGTTAACGACGGGGTTTACCCCGTGTTTGGGGTGGTTAAGTCGAACAACGCGGGGCAAGCCCACGCCGTTAACTTTCGGTAAATGCTGAATGATGAGAAATTCCCAATTGTCTCTCCAAGAATCAAAATCGGTTCTCCGAGAATCAAATTCGACTCTCCGAGAATCAAAATCGACTCTCCGAGAATCAAATTCGACTCTCCGAGAATCAAAATTGACTCTCCGAGAATCAAAATTGACTCTCGGAGAATCAAAATCGACTCTCCGAGAATCAAATTCGACTCTCCGAGAATCAAAATCGACTCTCCGAAGTACTAAATCGGACTTCCGAAGTACTAAATCGAACCTCCGAAGTACTAAATCGACTTCTGAAGTACTTCTGGGAATCTCTCATCATTCAGAATTTACCGAAAGTTAACAGCGTGGTCTTGCCCCGCGTTGTTAAACTTCACCCCCAAACACAGGGTAACCTCCGTCGTTATAATCTGCGGCAATCTGTGTAATCTGCGGATAAAATAAAATGTAACTATTCGGTTGTTTTAGGACTTGCTCGCCAAAGTACGCCAAGACCGACGATTGAATATACTCATCACACTTTAAAATTCGGTTTTATAGACGCAGTATTTTTGTATCTTTTATCTAAAATCCTGTAAATCCTGTTGATCCTGTCAAAATCAGTTTCTCCTGTCAAAAAACAAAAACCGAAATTTCAAGTGTAATGAGTATAGTTACCAATAAACTTTGCGGTTTACCGGTTCTACCCCTACCCAAAAAGCATTTGAATTTGTAAAATAACTCCGTTTGTGTATTTTCAATGGGGTATTTCAATTAAGGGAATCTCTCATAATTCAGACTTTACCGAAAGTTAACGGCGTGGGCTTGCCCCGCGTTGTTTGACTTGACTCTAAAACACGGGGTAAACCCCGTCGTTAACTAAACATACGGGGTAAACCCCGTCGTTAACAATGGGCGGAAAATAAAAAATTGAATTATGAGAGACACCCGATTCACTATGATAAATACAGTAGTAAATTACTGAAGACCAAAAGATTAAAACAATGATTTCTAATAATAAATTAAAAATTGCCGTTATTGGCGGTGATGGGACGGGGCCGGAAGTTGTTGCCGAAGCGGTTAAAGTTCTTAAAGCGGTGGGGCAACTCGAAAAAATTGAGATGCAGTTCGATCACTTCGATATCGGCGGCAACCGCTATCTCCGAACCGGTCAAACAATCACCGATGAAGAAATGAATACGTTACGCGGTTACAGTTCCATTCTTCTTGGAGCAATCGGACATCCCGATGTGGCTCCGGGTATTCTCGAAAAAGCCCTGTTATTACGGTTACGTTTTGAATTCGATCAGTATATCAATCTTCGCCCCGTGAAATTGTTTCCCGGTGTTGAAACTCCGTTGAAAGATAAAAAACCGGAAGATATTGATTTTGTGGTTGTTCGGGAAAATACGGAAGATTTATACACGGGTATTGGCGGTTGTATGAAAAAAGGAACTCCCGACGAAGTAGCCACGCAAACCGCAGTCTATACGAGAAAAGGAACGGAACGTTGTATTCGTTGGGCTTTCGAATACACCCGCAAACGGAATAATCCCAAAGGGAAAATGCTCACCCTAGTTGCCAAAACAAACGTCCTAACTTTTGGTCACGATCTCTGGCAACGCACGTTTCATGAAACGGCTAAAGATTATCCCGATATCAAAACGGATTACAATAATGTTGACGCTTGTTGTATGTGGATGGTCAAAAATCCCGAATACTACGACGTTATAGTAACGACAAACATGTTTGGCGATATTATTACCGATCTTGCCGGAATGTTGCAGGGAGGAATGGGAGTTGCCGCCGGCGGTAATATCAATCCTGAACCAAACGGATGTAGTATGTATGAACCTATGGGAGGAAGCGCACCAAAATATACCGGTAAAAATGTTATTAACCCAATCGCCGCAGTTTCCGCCGCCGCTTTGTTACTGGAACAAGAAGGTTACACTCAGGCTTCGCAACGAGTTATGAACGCAATTATGTTTGTTACCGGTCATAAAATGAAGAGTCAAGCCGCAGGAAAAATGGGTTACGGAACCCGCGAAATCGGCGACCTCCTCTGTGAAAACCTTTAGATTGACCTTTCACGGTTAAAAATGGAAACGTTGGGCGTTTGGGAGAACATGGTCTGTTGCCTCTCAGAGTTATCGCGTGTTCCATGACGGCTGTCTTCAGAACCGAAACCGGAAGGTTGCAAAAAAAACAAAAATATAAAAAGAATTGAAATCAAAATTTTTGTTTATTTTATTATTTCGTCTATTTTGTAATCTCAAAAATAAAACAACCCCAATATAACCATAACCATAACAACAATTTCAAGCCCTTTTTTAAATTTAGATCAACAATTTACATGACTAATTTTCAAACAACACTTGGTAACAATCTGCGTAGAATCGCGGACAAAAACATGATGAATTTTTTTGCACAACAAAACGGACTCTACAATCCGGCTGAAGAGCATGATTCTTGCGGTATCGGTATGGCGGTTGATATTAAATGACGAAAATCTCACGATATTGTTCGCGACGGAATTGTTATTGTTATTAACGAAAACTTGCATAACATTTGCGTGTTTCGTGTTGAAAAATAAAAGGACAGATTTTTATGAAAATAAAAAGTATTTATGTTGACAATTTTAAGTCGTTGGTCGATTTCAAAATTGATCTTGTTGACTTTAACTGTCTTGTTGGGCTGAACGGGTCGGGAAAATCTACGTTTCTACAATTCGTAGATTTTCTTACGCAGTTAATGCGCGGCAATATTCAACATTGGCTCAATAAATACAAAATTAACAGTTTGCAACTTCCATTTTTTAAAGATAATAAAGAACAGGAAATTAAATTTCGTATCGATTTTACGGAGAATTTTGCAGCTAATGAAATTGAATATTGGGCAGGAATTTATAATGTCGCATATTCACGCTGTACATCAGAAACTGTCCAAATGGGAGATACCGTTTTTACTGTTGATAATAACCCAAACCAAAAATCAAAAAAATATTCTATTCAAAAACTGCAACAGGAGTCATTCAATCAAAATATCAATTTCGATTATCAAGGTTCAATATTTTCGCAATTAGCGGATACCAACCTTTCAGAATTAAAAGAATTTAATAATTTCAAACAAACAATAAAATCACTGCAAATTTTTGGACTATTGACGCCTTTCTTTCTCAAACAGAATACAAAGGATTCAAACGGATCAATTGGTTATGAAGGCGGAAATCTGTCGGCATTTTTGTATGACATGAAAGAAGATCAACGTGAAGCAATTACAAAAAAACTGAAAACCGTGTATCCCAATTTTGGTTTTTTCAAATCGAGTGTACTTAACGATCAAACTAAAACATTGACCATAGGCGAACTTTATCGTAATGGAAATTCCACTTACCAAACATCATTACGAAACATCAACGATGGATTGTTACGGATCACTGCTTTTCTGGCAGAGATTGAATCAAAACATCAAATATTGTTTTTTGATGAAATTGAAAATGGAATCAATATCGAAGTGATTGAATTTCTTTTGGATCAGTTGACCGGATGCGGAAAACAAATAATTGTAACGACTCATAGTCCTTTGTTTTTGAATTTTTTGGACGATGAGGTCGCAAGAAAAGCGGTACAATATTTTTATAAAACACCTGAAGGATTTACGCAGTCCATTCCGTTTTTTTCCATTCCGAGAATCAACAAAAAATTAGACGTATTAGGACCCGGCGAAGCATTTGCAGATACTGATTTGGCGGGGCTGGTCGAAGAAATCATGACGGCAAACAATAAGGAGTCTGAACAATGTATTTAATTTTCAGCGGCGAAGGTTCAACAGATACCGGAACAGACGAATTTCCCGGTCCGATGCTTTATCTCATTGATCAAATCATCAACAAACGATTTTCATCTTCAATATTGGATACACAAAATTATCAATTTATTCCAAGAAAGCAATTGATTAAACGAGCGAAAGTATTGCCAACACTTCCCAAAATACTGTAACTGTCTATTTTAAACACGAAACACACTAAAAATTACATAAAAATCCTTTTCGTGAAATTTTGTGAAATTTCGTGTGTTTCGTGTTAAGAAAAGGTAACTATTCCGTCGCGGTCAATGTTCCTTTTTCTGTCCCGTTAGGGACAACCTATTGGTAGAAAATGATGTCGATTAAAAACGCTCGTCCCGTTAGGGACGAAATATTGGTAGAAAAACAC
>JAIROD010000155.1 GCA_031257725.1 Planctomycetaceae bacterium
CCAATAAAGTGTCGTCCCTGCGGGACTTTGTGGTGTGTTTGCCTTATCCGTATGCTAAAGCATACGGTTAATAAAGTGTCGTCCTTGCAGGACTAATAAAAATTAAAATAGACAGTTACGGTAATTGGTCTCATTTATAATAGTCTTTATCGTCCCTCATATCCCTAAAATTGAGACGATAGAGACGTTAGGGACAATTGGGACTAATGGGACAACAATCTTTACGAGAAGAATTTTGAAAATCTTTTGTAAAAAAAGAAAGATTCCGCTTGATTTTTTGATTTACTTTATGTAAACTTTGAATCTAATTCGATTGCAATACGTTTTTTTGCCGTCATTCTGCGGCAAACGAATTGCAGTAATTTCGATGAAACCTTATAAAATAAGGAGATTGATGATGGAAAATTTAGTAAAATGTGTTGTCGGTTTTTTCGTGATGCTATGGACGAAAAATCAAATGTTAAAATGGACGGTCTGCGCAAAGCAGGGGTGGGGGGGCGCTTTGGAGTAAAGAGTTAAGAACGGAGAGCGGAAAGTGTCCGATTTTCCGACATTTCTCTGCAAAATTCTCAACTCTTTTGCGTTCTTCACCGTTCGGCTTTACGTTAGTCGAACTTCTTGTGGTGATTGCGATTATCGGCGTGTTAATCGCTCTTCTGTTGCCTGCCGTTCAAGCCGCACGAGAAGCGGCGCGACGGATGCAATGTGTCAACAACATGAAACAATGGACACTTGCCGCTCACAATCATCACGACATCAAACAATACTTGCCGGCAGTACAAACCGGAGGCGAAACCGTCAAAAATGCAACCAATAATAATTGCAACAGATTCGGAGTTCATTATGCCTTGCTTCCGTTTCTTGAACAACAGACCTACCGCGATGCTATCGATAACCACGCTACCGCACCTTGGTTGCCAAGCATTTCTAACATTCGTACCGTACCGATCAGTACACTGCTTTGTCCTTCAGATTCCAACAACCGTACTATTGCCATGATTGGCAGCGCACGTAATCACCAAGCGGCTAAATCCAATATCGTTGTAAGTCATGCCGACGGTGTCGCGCGTTTACAACAGAATGATTCCAATCGACAATGGTCTTGGAATGGCACATTAAAGCGTGCGGAATTGACCTCGAAAAATTCTGATCAGGGTGATTTGACGCATCGTGCTATTTTTTATTACACCCGTCGAACCGGCTTGGAAGAAATAACCGACGGCACAAGCAATACAATTTTGATAAGTGAAAGCGTTACCGGCGAATGGCGGTCAACACTTGTCAAAGGCGGTGTGGTGGTGGTACCCGGTTTTGATGTCGGCACTTACGAATCTAAAGCACGAGTCTGTCTTGCGGCGCGAAGCGGAAACGAATATGTTATCGGAACCGGTGTTTCGCTTTACGATCACACTCGTTGCGCCAGTCATTTGGACTCGCTGTCCTTGCATGTCGCTTTCAACACCGCAATCCCGCCCAATGGACCGTCATGTGTCAAACGGAATAACGAAGCGGAATTGGGATTCTACACTGCAACAAGTCATCATTCCGGCGGAGTCAATTGTGGTTTTTCCGATGGTTCCGTTCGATTCGTTTCAGATAATGTTGATACGAATGGAACGCCGGATACAAGAACAGGAATATATCTGCATGGAGACAGTGTTTTTGGTATTTGGGGAGCATTGGGAACGCCTTGGGCAGGCGAGCCGAAAACGTTATGACGTTACGTTTTGCCGTTTATTTAACTTCATCTTTTTAACCTTCATTGAACCCGCTCTCAAAGGGCTGGAACAAAATTGCGATGCGAATTTTATTTTTTACGTTAATTCTTTCAGCGGTGTTGTTCATCGGTTGTACAAATTCATCCGAGCCGTCGGATTTACCGAAACTGTACAATTGTGTAATCACTATCACGCAGGAAGGAAAACCCGTATCGGGAGCAATCATTGAACTTATTGCCCAAGATACAAACAACACAAAGTACGTGCCGTTACAATACACCAATGTTCACGGCACGGCAGTAATGACAACTTACGGTTTTACGGGCGTGCCTGCCGGTAAGTACAAGATTGTTGTCTCAAAAAATATTGAGGCGGAAACGACGGTAAAAGATCAAGATACCGGTGAAAATATTATCGTAGGCGGTATAAAATATCAAATGATCGAACCCGTTTATTCCAACCCCGAAATAACTCCGCTCGAAATTGAAATTACCGGCAAAGAAAAGAAAACTGAACAAACTTTCGATGTCGGTAAGGAAATTAAAGAAATGATCAATGTTGCGAAGTAGGTAATGGGAGCGTTTGTCGTTTTGGCGTAACATTAAAGTCAATAGCGTCCGTTTTCAGAGCTGCAACCGTAAGGTTGCGAAAAAACACATTGACCGTCTATTTTCCATTTTTGGGGCGTTAATAATCGAAGGGAACGATAAAAAATTCCGTTCCGCTAGGGACGCAATGTTGGTGAAATTTATATTTGGTGTTTTTTCTACCAACATTGCGTTCCAATCTCCAATCCCCCAATCACGGTTCCGCACGAACTTCTAAAACGGAAACCGACACACAACCAATTGCAAATTCCTGTTTTGAAACAAAAAAAGCACGGATATTGTAATCGCCTTGCAACGCCGGAGAAATCGGCAGGTCAAACGAAAATGAACCGTTTGAAACAACCGCCTCATACCGTAACGCATTCTGATGATTTGAACGAAAATATTCTTTGTTGTCCGATTGACGAGTCGTTTCATCAATTCGAAATTCGTTACGGCGAGAGGAATGGAGCGGCAACCGGTAAAGCGCAGGAATCAATTCAATATTAACCGTACCGGTTTGTTCGGCAAGCGAATTGTCCAGCGAACCTTCCAAATGTAACCGTTCTCCCGACTTGATACGCGGCAAACAGTTTAACTGAATCTTTTTAGGAATCGGCAATTGAAGCAATGGATCACCAAAAAGATGGAACATCGCAATATGATCCGCAATTTGATCATTGAGTTGTTTCGGAAATGGATCGAAAGTTTTCGCCAATGTTTCCATCGTTTGCCGGATTGACCGCGTTTGCCGGATATTTTTATTTTTTGATGTTGGTTTGTTCGATTCCGGTGAAATTGATTCTGTTGCGTTTTGTTGTTTCGGTAACAATGCTTGTTGTTTTGCGTGTAGAATCAGTGAACCGAATGTCGGACGATTGGTTGGCGGTTGGTTGTTTATGGAATTATTGTTTGGTGTGTCGTGTTGTTTTTTAACATATTCCTGTAAAAGTTCCGTTCCAAGAACGCTCATTCCATAAGGCATCGTTGTTCGGGACGCGGCAAAAACGGCGACAGGTCCTTCCGGTTGATGAATTAACTTTTCCGCCAATGAATATGGTTCAAGATCGAAAACTCCGCCGTAACAACAAAATAAAAAAACAATAGGCAATGATTTTCGGCAATGGAATTGCGGAAAATTGTTGACGTGAAGTGTTGCCAGAGGACCGAGCGGCGTTGAAAACGGGTCGAGCATTTGAGGATGTCCGTGTCCGAAATAAACCCAGAAAAGCGGACTGCGATTTATTGTTTCAAACAATTCCTTCTGATAATCCGCCGGCGCAGGACAAAAAGAACTTTTCCAATTAGCGTGCAACAACGGAATTTCATACGATTCGGGAAGGGTTGACGAAAGAAGATAACGGGTTGTTGATTCAAGCAAATTGTCGAGCAAGGGCGAAAAATGACCGATTCCCGCAACAATTTGTAATTGCCGGCACCAAATTCCAACGGGAATTTCCGTTTCATAACGGATTGTTTTTTGAATTTGCGAATCGAGTTCTTCAACGGTGTTGGCGGTGAAACGTCCAACAGCAATATCCGGCAATCCGTCATTGTTCTGATCAGCATACCAATCGTCTGAAGCAAGCGTGGACTCTTTACCGAAATGCTGAACAATTCGGCATGGAATTTGCGGTGATGGAATGGTTTCTTTGCCAACCAATATAATAGCCGAAAGAGAAACCTGTTCCGCAAGAAGTTGAATCCGATTCTTGATATTTTGTACGTCAAAAGGTTCCGAAAGAACATGGACAGTATAACCTTGTGAACTTCGGTATCGAATCCAAGGTTCCAATGACCGGTAAAACTTCTGTGGGCAAACGACAACAACATGTTCCGCCGACGTAACAAAATCTGTCAAAACGGCAAAGAAAAACAGAATGATAATAAAAAATCGTCTCATCTTGGTAAAACAGGAATGGTTAAATCGACGTAACTATTCAGCCGTGCATTTTACATTTGGCGAATTGAATTTGATGAGCGATCCATTTTTTCGGATAACTTCCTATTATACTTTTCTCACTTTAAAATTCGGTTTTTGTTTTTTGAAATGATTACGGAATATGCTTATTTTTAAGGATGAAACGCATCCTGCGTATGTTTCAAAAACCGAAAATTAAAGTAACTGTCTATTTTAATTTTTATTAGTCCTGCAAGGACGACATTTTATTAACCGTATGCTTTAGCATACGGATAGGACAAACACACCACAAAAGTCCCGCAGGGACGACACTTTATTGGATAAATGTATTCGATTACTGTTTGGAAATTTTGTAATATTTCAGTGGAATTTTCGAAAAGGTATTGGATTGCTTTAACAAACCTTATTTTCAAACAAAACAACCTCAGTAGCCATTGTTCCCACAACAAACAAACCTTATTACCTTATTAAAAAAAGGAGCAATAAGGTAATAAGGTTTGGTTTCTGGTAGGACTCTTGCTACTAAGGTTGTTTTGTTAAGAAAATAAGGTGAAAATAAGGTTGGTAGGGGGCTATCCACTTTCCCCTAAATCAGGAATATTCCAATGAAATATTACAAAAAATTAAAACAAAATAGACAGTTACGCGGGGTACCCCCCGTCGTTAACCAACAACACGGGATAACCCCTGTCGTTAACTATTATTGTGTGTTTTTTAAGTCCATAAAAAATTTTACAAACAGAAAAAGATTATGAAAATTAAATTGTTACCAT
>JAIROD010000165.1 GCA_031257725.1 Planctomycetaceae bacterium
TTGTAACTATTCAGTAGCGGTGAATGTTCCTTTTTCTGTCCCGTAGGGACAACATCTTGGTAGCCAACGAGGTCAATCAAAAACACTCGTCCCGCTAGGGACGAAATGTTGGTAGAAAAAACACCAATGATCAATTCACCAACATTGCGTCCCTACGGGACGCGAATCATTTTGCGACACCATTTTCTACCAACATATCGTCCCTAGCGGGACGGAATTTTTTGATCGTTCCCTTCGATTACTAACGTTCCCCAAAAATGGGAAATAATCAGCAAAAAAGTACGCCAAGACTGACGACTAAATAGTTACAAAAAGAAAAACAATAAGGTAATAAGGTTTGATTTTTTATTATTCTTATGCTGCTAAGGTTGTTTTTGTTAGAAAATCAGGTTGGAAATAAGGTTATGTTGCGGGAATCATCGCTTGCATCACACTTCATAAACTCCCAACAAAAAACAATAATCTGTGAAAATCTGCGTTAATCTGTGGACGACTCTTTGAGACTCTGCGGAAAACGCTCCCGAATAATTACTCTTTCTTTTGTCTGACATTTTGATATACTTTCCCTTGTTACCATTGACAGTATAGAGATTTTTCTGGAGTGAAACGATTGAAAGGTGGGAGGTTGTACCGGTTACAATCGTCATATTATGAAATTACGAATTATTCGAGTTGATTTACCGCTAAGGCATGTTTTTGAAACGTCTCAACGTTCCGTCAGCGTTGTCCGTACCATTCTTGTCGAATTGGAACAGGACGGTTTGCGCGGTCACGGCGAGGCTTATGAAGATAAATTCTATAACGCCAATATCGAAGAGATGATCGATTTACTCGAAGAATGCCGTGAATTGGTGGAACATTATGCGTTAGCCGATCCGGTGGCGTTCTGGCGGACTCTTCAACCCCTTCTCAAAAAAAATCCATTCGCTCAAAGCGCGGTTGATTGTGCCGCCTGTGATCTTTGGGGAAAGATGAAAAATAAACCGTTATGGAAAATTTGGGGACTTCCAATCGATCAGGTTCCCGATTCCGGTTACAATATCGGTCTGGATTCCTTAGAACGTATTGCCGAGCGTTTGGCGGAAAATCCCGATTGGTCAATTTATCGGGTTAAACTCGGTTCCAAAAGCGATTTGCAGATTCTCCAGATGCTTCGGGAAAAAACCAATGCTCCGTTTCATGTGGATGTCAACGGCGGCTGGACTCTCGAAACAGCCGTCAAACGGTTGGAACCAATGAAAGAATTAGGCGTTGAACTTCTCGAACAACCACTGGCGGCTGATAACTTCAACGGAATGGCACAACTAAAAAAAGAAATGAAAAAAATAGATTGTCCTTTCCCTGTTATCGCCGACGAATCATGGCATACCGAAGCGGATATTGAACGTTGCGCGGGATTGTTCGATGGAATTAATCTTAAATTAGTAAAATGCGGCGGCTTAATTCCCGCACGGCAACTTATCCCAAAAATTAAACATCTCGGTCTAAAATTAACCAGTGCAAACTCAATCGAATCAACAGTCGGCGCATCCGCAATCAGTCAACTCGCTCCGCTATTCGATTATATCTCCATCGACGGACCATTGCTTATCGAAAAAAAAGTCGGCAATGGAGTCCGAACCGAACAAGGAAAACTCGTTTATCCGAATGAAAACGGAACCGGTGTTCGCGTACCGTTTCGGTGATGGTTTGTGATTTATGATTTATGATTTGTGCCGCAAACAATTGACAATGTTTTGTAACTATTCAATAGGGATTCTATTGTTTGTCATTAGGCTAATAATTACAAGGTAGGCGACCTTTCGCCGAAGGGTTTTCACCCACAGTCGCAACGGTTGGTTTGTTATTCGGGTTGTACGCGGTTGTTTTTTAATTTCCATCTGTAAACAGGGGCATTGTCGGCTGCCGACGCAACCGCTCGGCGAAAGGTTGCCTACCTCTTGATTATTGGGCTGTTGATAGATAATAGAGTCGCTACTGAATAGTTACTAAACTTTTAACATTTAATTTTGCCAATGTACGATAAAATTCAGCTTCAATCAATGATCATGGAAAAAGCGTTAAAGTTTGGCGATTTTACGCTCGCGTCCGGGAAAAAGGCAACCTATTATCTTGATTGCCGCCAAATTACGCTTGATTCTGTCGGAGCGCAACTGATTGGTGAAGGTTTTTTGGAATTACTCCAAATGGATACCGTGTTGCCTCAGGCGGTCGGCGGTATGGTGATCGGAGCCGATCCAATTACTGCCGCAATTATCACCGTTGCCGCCTTTCACAATATTCCACTCAAAGGTTTCATGGTACGAAAACAAAGTAAAGGTCATGGAACGGATAAATTTGTCGAAGGTCCTATTGTTGCCGGCGATCATGTTGTTATTGTCGAAGATGTTGTTACGACAGGCGGTTCCGCCTTAGAAGCGGTGGAACGTGTTAAAGCGATTGGAGGGATTGTCGATGGTGTTACGGCAATAATCGACCGGTTGGAAGGCGGCGCCGAAGCCTTTGCTGAAAAAGGTTACACGCTCCGCTCGCTCTTTACGGTACGCGATTTTGGCATCGAACCGGAATAATGAATTGGGAATCGCTCATAAGTCAGAATTTACCGAACGTTAACGGTGTGAGCTTGCCCCGCGTTTATCAAACGTTAACGGCGTGGGCTTGCCCCGCGTTTATCAAACGTTAACGGCGTGAGCTTGCCCCGCGTTTATCAAACGTTAACGGTGTGGGCTTGCCCCGCGTTTATCAAACGTTAACGGTGTGGGCTTGCCCCGCGTTAACGAATAACACGGGGTGAACCCCGTCGTTAACGAATAACACGGGGTGAACCCCGTCGTTAACGAATAACACGGGGTGTCCTCCATCGTTAACTATTAATTTATTAATTAATGGGTTGAAAATAAAAAATTGAATGATGAGAGATGCCCTACCTGAATCATTACGATTTACGCAATTCCTAAATTACAATTACAAAAAAATATGACAGAAACCCGATACGCAGTGGTGATGGCTGCCGGAAAAGGGACACGGATGAAATCGGAACTTCCGAAGGTTCTTTATCCGGTTTGCGGTAAACCGATGATTGAATATGTACTCGATGCTTTAGAAGCGGCGGATATTGAACGAATTGCGGTGGTGGTTGGTTACCGGAGCGATCTTGTACGGAAAACGTTGGAACGCCGTACACCTCGTGTTCCTCTTGTGTTTGTTGAACAAACGGAACAACTCGGAACCGGTCATGCGGTCATGGTTTGCCGGAATGAGTTACAAAATCATACCGGAGCGGCGATGGTTGTTGCCGGAGATTGCCCGATGATTCAAGTCGAATCCATTCTCAAACTCTTTGAAGCCTACGCCTCAAACCAACAACAACCGTTGCCGTCCTGTATTCTGGGAACAATTATAAAAGACAATCCGGCGGGACTGGGACGAATTATTCGCAACAACAATGGGGAATTTATCGGAATTGTCGAAGAAAAAGATGCCGACATGGAACAGAAAATGATTAAAGAAGTTAATATGAGTTATTATGTTTTCCACACACCGTTCTTGCTGGAGGCGTTGAATCATTTGAAAACGGACAATGCTCAAAAGGAATATTATATTACGGATGTTCCGGCGGTGATGAAATCGCGGGGGCAACGTGTGATTGCGTTACCGATTCTCCAACCGATTGAAAGTCTCGGAATCAACACGGTGGAAGAAGCCCGAATTGTAGAAGAAGCGTTACAAAATCGGTGAAACAATCGGCAAAGGTGAAACAATCAGCAACGTAATTGTCGATTTTGTTTTAACCTTTTTAACACGAAATACACAAAATACACGAAATAACAAGAAAAAATACAAAAGGTCGCGAAAAAAAATAATATTCACACACTTTGTAATATTTCAGTCAAATTTGCGAAAACATCTTGTTATTGTTTCAACCTTATTTTCAACCTTATTTTCTAACAAAACAACCTTAGTAGCAAGTGAAATAATAGAAACTAACCTTATTACTTTATTGTTCTTCTTTATTTAATAAGGTA
>JAIROD010000184.1 GCA_031257725.1 Planctomycetaceae bacterium
GGGTAACGATATTGAATGATGAGAGACGCCCTACTTTTATTTTTTCACGACATTTTCTTTGTCGCGTAATTTTTCAGGCATCGTTTCACTTCGCACTTCATCAAACGATAATTTCGGACGATAATTCAGTTCATTGCGGAATTTAGCGTGTAAACGTCCCCAGTAGGACGGATGGAATTGGCAGTTCACATCAAGCCAGTTTGTTACCGTTAATTTTTCCGCTTCGGAAAGTTTCAGATCAACCACTTCGGCATGAGCGGTAACCAACTCATTGGTGTAACGGTTTATGGCGGGATTGTCCAGAGTGGTTTGTTTCCAATGATAAATCAACGCCGCTAAGGGACTGGACAAAGCACCGGTTTGGTATGGCGGAATATATTCGATACCGTTCATCGCGGCATCTTCATCCCGATGCTTGCGATTGCCGAGCAATTGCCGTTCCGACTTGGCAAGCCGGAGAAGCGAATGGTACGACACACTGAACGTTTCCTGCGGTTCGCCGCGCAAATCAAGTCCGGCTTTTGTTTCTTCGGCTCCGTGACATGTTACGCAATGTTTATCGAGAATCGGTTGAATTTGCCGGTCGTAATCGAATACAATCCGTGCTTCTGTTTGCCCCGGTTGCGCAACAGGAATAGACGCATCGCGGAGTATTCCCTTCGGAACGGCGAGCGTTTGTGTCGGTGTCATATCCGGCGTTTCGTGACAACCAACGCAACTCCGTGTTTCACCGGGATTGTAATTGACAAAAGTCCGTTCTGTCTGAATCGCACAAAAATTCTTGTCCAAAGCCTGAAAATAAATTGCCTTTCCCGCCGGAACCAAAAAATGAGCACTCCCATCTTCTTCAACCGGAACAATTCCATGTTGAACTTTTGCGCTCAACATTCCGTTACCCAAAGCACTGTGGGCATGAGTTGTTCCGGCGTGGTCGTCACTGTAATTCTTGCGGGCTGACCAGGGACGCGGTAACTGTTCAAGAATACGAATATATTTCACTTCGCCGCGTTTGACTTTTTCCATACCAACATAAATATCGGTAACAATACAACGTGCGAGTCCCTGAGCGGCAAGTTCCGCGTCCGCCGGCATACCGGAAATTTGTTGCGCCGGTTTGTTACGCGGAACAACCGGATAGGGTTGCCAAAGCGACACGGTTGGATCTTTGAGCAATATCGTTTCACGCCCTGAATCGTCGAGCAACGCAAGATCGTAACCTGTCGGTTCCGACCAAACAAGACCTTTCGGTTTATGCGCAACAAGAAAAAGTTCAACGGAAAGCGGATACGGATTACGGAACAAACGCCCCGGTTTACCGGTTGATTCGTGAATCCAATTACCTTTTTCGTTCTTGAAATGAAAACCGTTATGATGAAATGCCGCCACATCGTCTGTAATATAACGCATAGCGTCAATACTCCGAATATTTTTCGTCGTGTCCACCAGAATGACTGTTCCAACCGCATTATTGGGACAACAATGAGATGCTCCAAGCATAACGATTTTATTCGGTTCATTGGGAACAGCCCGTGCTTGAATCATTGTTTCGGGAAACGAGATGGAATTGCCATAGACTTCGGCGGAACCGGAACCGTCAGGATTCATACTCCAAAGCGATTTAGCGTTACCGGCTGATTTATCGACATATTCCCAACGATGATACAAAATTCGTCCGTCGGCAAGAACGGTTGGAGTTGCTTCACTGAGTGCGCTGCGGCTCAACGGTCGTAAACCGGAACCGTCGGCGTTCATCCTGTACAAATTTTTAACCGTAAAAACATCGCCGGAATCGCAAAGAACGCCAAACTGACATCGGGTTGTTGCAAAAACAATTCCGCCGTCGGGAAGATAACACGGTTCCATATCATCGGTTCCGTGATGATAACCGCGGCGGTATTTTTGAACGAGTTCCGCTTCGTTTGGTTCGGGAAACGTTAATTGCCGCAAACCGGAACCGTCAATCCCGACTTCGTAAATCCGATAACCGTCATCGGAACCTTTTTTGAAATCGAAAACGATTTTTTGTGCATCAAACGACAAATCAAACCAACCCACCACTCCATTTCGTGTCAATTCCGGTACGATTTCACGGACATGACCTGTTTTCAGATTCAAAACGCAAAGACCGCCGCCGGGCATCCAACGGCTATTGACGTATTCCGTGTAAATGTGATTACCGGTGTACGTTAATCGTCGGATAAATAAAATCTCTTCGATTCCGCGATCAAGCAATTTTTGTGCGGTATCGGAATGAAATTGCAGGGCAACCTCTGAAACTGCCGGAACGTTGGGAACCGGCGGCGCAGACAGTGTTTGGGGATAATTTTTCTTATATTCTTCGGCGCGGGGAAAAGAAACCGGAGTGTTACGAATTTGAAATGTTACGGTTCCGCGACCGGAACCGCTATCAAGACCAACTTTGGTTTCCAACCGTTTATATTTTCCGTCAAGTTTGAATTGAAGTATCGACGGGGCATGCGCCCAAAATCCAAACTTAAACGTTTCACCTGCAATCGACAACGGTTTCCCTTGATGATTTTGATCAACAAATAATGTTCCCCAACCGACTTGAGCGGTAACCGGTTTTAATTCTGTCAACCGACAAGGATTACCGTTGGCATCGTACAAAATTGGTTCTGCCCAGATTGCCTGATCGCTATCGTAGGAATCGCCGCCGTAACCGGCAACAAGATAAAGATTGTCGGCTCCGTTCAAGTCAACCCGAAGAGTTTGGGCTTTCATTTCGGGAATAACCAATTTTGTTTCAACCGGTTTAAACTCTTCGGCAATAACAATACTGAAACAAAAAAACGCCCAAATTAGTGTTGCCTCAACAGGCGTTATTAAAATACGTAACATTTTATTGACCTTTCTGAAATGGATCCTTTTTGATTTTACAATAGTTTTTGCGGGATGGATTGATTTTCCGGTAACGATAGCCGACGATTAAAACCGTCGGTTACATTCGGAATATCTCGTTGAGGTATTGAGGGAAAATCGACGCTTAATTTAATACATAGAGAGTGTTGCCCTACGCTATTGCCGCTCACTCTTTTAGGGTTAATGGTGAAATATTACCAAAAATGAATATAATTGTCAATAGGAAATCTCTCATCATTCGGAATTTACCG
>JAIROD010000203.1 GCA_031257725.1 Planctomycetaceae bacterium
TAAAGCATACGGTTAATAAAGTGTCATCCCTGCGGGATTAGACAATAGAATCATTCAAAACAAATGCAATTGGTACATGAATGATGAGAAAACGGATTGATTATAAAATAGACAGTTACGTTTTTAACTCCGGCGAACATTGGCAAATGTTTTTTAGTAATAAAACGCTTGACTCCGCCTTGTTCGGTTATAATTGCAACGGGAAAAGCGATGCGGATTTTTTACAATTATGTTATGAATATGAAAAACTTGCGTCTGATATTTTGCTAAAATTATGTACCGAAAATCGTTGGCACTTTCACTTTTTGGCGAAAAAAGAGTATAGCAAAGGAAAGCCGATGTTCTGCCAAACAATCGAAGCAATTGATATTAAACGTCAAATAAAAGTTGTTGCGAACTCTTTTGTCAGAAAAGGACAAAATGTTCCTTATATTATCTGTAGTGCTTTTCGGTTTTGGTGTAAAGGCCGCAAAAACGTCGAAGGCCTATCGTTGCGAAAATATGTAAACAAACGAAAACGTGAAAAAATGTTCATTAAAAATAATCCTGATGGACCGGTAGAGCAAATTCTTCTTGCTGACCATTGGGGAGAGGAGTAGGTGTATTATGTCTATTTTAGAAAACGCAAAATTCGAATTACTTGACCGATTGGCAAACAATCCGTTACAAGATGCGGATGACTTAACTGCATATATTCAATACGCTTGTCGGCTTGCGTCTTTGGGTGACCAATCTAAAATTGATGATTTTCCCTCTTTGTTTGCAAAAGAACAATTTGCGGGCAGGATTTTCGACATCATTAAGGAACGTTGTGAACAGGGTTGGTTTGAAATAGAAAATTATCCGGGCGAAGACCTTGCTCTTTCATTAATTGATACACAAGATTTTTATCTTTTTGTACAGCGATTCGGAAAAGATTATCCCAAACTTAATCCGTATTTTAGAAAATGGTTTCAAGATGCTGAAGATGTTGAAATTAATGATGAGTGCGCCGAATTTCTCGAAGCATTTCTCGAAAAATTTCCGATACCGGAAGAGGAACGGTTGCCGGTCATCAACACGCCAATTACAGAACGTGAATACGCATTGCTGGCATTCGCTTACAAAGACATCGAATTGCCAATTATTGAATTACAACTGCAACCATCGAAACTGGTTTCGCGTCAAATGCTGGAAAAGTTGTACGATCCAACAGCCGCGAAATTTTTGGAACGTCCCGCTTTGTTGCTCTCTGCCGATGATGGTAAGCCGATCAAAAAGTTGCAAGCAATGATGCAAACCGAAGGAACTGTAAAAGTGAAGGATAAAGAATTGTTCGTCGAAATGTCTCTTAACGATGTGTGGCAATTAGATATCGAAATCAAAAGCGATATTCCTGTTGAACGTGTTCGTCTCGGTAAAATGCCGGCGTTTCAAAATCCCAATCCGAATATGGAAAATCGATGGAATATCAACCTGAAAATGTTTGCAGATAATATCCGTTGTGAATTTCTCGAACAACCGCTGTTTATTCAGATGAGCAACGGTTATCGTATCAAGTGTTTTTTATCATTTTTGTAATTATGTCTCTTGCTCCGTCATTTCCCAATTGGCAATGGTTCGGTTCGCTGTCCGAAGAACAACTTGAAGGATACGTAAAATCGAATCCTGATACTACGTGGTTACAAAACGCTGCGGCTTGGCGTTCTAACCGTAAAGCGTCGGGACCGCCGCAACATTGCATTCCCATATTGCTCGTCAACGGCAAACACGCCGGACAACTCGACTTCTTGGCAGTGGACGAAAAACGAACTTACGGTAACACCGCATCAAGTGAATATGATGAGTTTGAATCACATATTTATAACGCGGCGAAAATTGTTTTCGATTTATTCAAACCGTTCCGGCATCATCTTGGCGACCCGTGTGTTATTGTATTTCCCAACTTAAACGGCGGCGGAACGAGTTTATCGTTACCCGCAATGATTTCCGCTTTTCAACGTTTGACTGGAATCCGTTTGCCCGATACCGTTGTTTCGACCGGTCGTTTGACCGACAAAAAATTAACGCCGGTCAATTCCGATACGCTTCCTTTTAAAATCGAAACAGCAAAACGTTTCGGCTATAAAACGCTAATCGTCGTTACAGGACAGACAGGTATTCCGCAAGATTGCGGTTTGGAAATTATCGAAGTAAACGCCCCCCCCTTACATGCTCTTTTTGATATTCTGAATATTGCGGAAAACAAAGAGGAATCGGCGGAAGGTGTTGCCGGATTGCTTGCCGCCTATTCCAATAAAAATGTCCGCGATCAATTAGGCGATGTTGAAAAAATGATCATGCCGTTTGTGGACAGTCCTTCAACTCTTGTCCGGCATGTTGCGAATGATTTATTGTCACGTTCGGCGTTACATAATGGTGAAACGGAAAAGTCGGCGAAATATCGTGAGTCTGCCGGAACATTAAATTGGAACGAAATTCCGACAAACAGTCTTGGTCATTATTTGCGTTATGAACAGATTGCGTCTTGTTCGGTGTTGGCGGTTGATACAGGTATTTGGAACAAGGATCATCATGTGCATCGGGAAGTTGACAATCGGTTAGAACATTTATTGCAAGCAATCAAAGGCAGGTTTGCCGATGCGGACGATTATCTATCGGCGTTGGCAATGTTAAACACGCGGGCATTACGGCAACGTTTTTTCGCACGATTAAATTATGTTCGCAATCATGATTTATCTGTCGAATGTTTGAAATCAGCATGGAAAGACTTAACGGTTTTGTACGAAGAATGGAATGACATTTGGGTTTATGCAAAAAAAATTGACCGACGTGACACAACATTTGAGCGGCAACGGAATTATTGTTTAGAATGTTTGGCGGATTACAAACGGGTTGTAAATTCGTTGGCGAATCTACCGAAGGCGGAAGATTTTCTTGAGTCGTTGGATTACGATAATTTCGAAATTCATGACGGCTTTGATCTGACAGCACTGATACAGTATCATCAATTAACAGACAAACAATTTTGTAATAATAATAATAATAATAATAATAATAATAATAATAATAACATAAAGAAGGTAACGGATCTGGCGCAAAAATATTTTGACAACAGAAAGGAGTATCCGAATTATTTACCTTATGAATTGCTTTTGCGGTATGGTTATGTTTCTGGGGAGCAGGAGCGGTTTTGTGTTGAGCAATTATGGCGGGCTTACAATGAATTGCTGGAATTACCGTCCACCAGTATTGAAACATTGCTTGCGTTGCGGACACATCGGATTCTTTGTGAACACGGTTATCAAAAACTCCGTAAACCGGCTGAACCGCCCAAAGAAACACCGTTACGAATAATTTACGACGATTTACTTTCCGAACCGGAAATGCTGATTGATCGATGCCCTTATTAAAACGGAAAAATTTTTTTCGTCAGATTTTTCGTTTTTCCGACTTAATATACCCATCTTACTTTAAAATTCGGTTTGTGTATTTTGTGAAATTTCGTGTTTTTCGTGTTTAAAAGAGACAGGCAACCTCTAACGGGAATCAGAATTAGGATTGATTCTTTCCAATATTTTTGCGGAAAATACTTTAAATTTGTGTTCGTTTAGTTCACTTACCGGTAATAAAACAAAACGGGTAATAAAACAAAATCGAGATAATTTTTAGAAATTCCATCAATAACTTTTTTTATGAAAGGATAAAACGATGTCCAATAACAATGACCAAAAGAAAACTAGTGCCAAACGTCTTGGAATCAAATCGGTTCTTGTTTACGGAAATAATCGTCTTGCGATCACCACATTCGGCAAAGGCAATGATGCTGAAATTGCGTTGCAAACAGATGCTAAAGGCGAAGAGATTAAAGACAAATTGCCAACCAAAGTCGGCGGCGGTAATGTCCACACAATCGTACCGGATATTAAAGTCAAGGGCAGAGATTACCAAGATAATCCGCTTGAGACTTTGATCAATAATCCGGCGGAACACTGTAGCGAAGATTATTTGAAATTAAAATCATCGCTCGAAAAAGAATTTTTCGGAAGAGAATTTAAAAACGATAATATCCGAATCCAAATCATTTACAACATTCTTGATATTCAGAAATTACTGGGAATTTATATTACCGATGTGATTTATACGATAAACAACCTACAAGAGTTGCCGCCGGATACGCCGCTTACTGAAACCGATATTGTCGGATTGGCAATGAATGATGACAAAAAGGTCAATGAACGGTTACAACGGATTATTTCCTACATGGGCTTTTTTGGCGAAGCGTTTCAGGTTCCGCCAAGACCGGAAAAGAATCAAAAAGAACAAATTAAAAATCAAGCGGAAATTGATTCGGCGAATAAACATAACATTGCCGTACTTCGTATTCTTGGCGGTATGAGACAGGAAACGGCGCATTTCAAAGACTCAAATTGGGTATTCAATAAAAATGATAAATTGCCGAAGAAATTTCAAAAACGAAACGAGAAAGGAAATGCTATTGTCCGTGATGATTGGGCGGTTGTTGACGAAATCTACAAGAAACGTATTACCGAAATTAACAATGATTTTATGAGCAAATCCAAGAGGAATTTCGGCATTCTTTTCAATGACATCTTTAATGTAACGTCTGATGAAGAAAAAGAAAAAATTGCGTGTGAATATTATACTTTTAGTATTCTTAAAGAAGGTAAAAATCTTGGATTGAATATGAAATTATTGCGTGAAACGATGATTGACCAATACTATAAATCCATAAAGGATGAAAAGCACGATTCTTATCGTTCCAAAATCTATGCCGTTACGGATTACCTGTTATTCCACGAGCTGCACCATTCGGAGGAACTCAAAAAATGGGTTTCTATTTTACGCATAGCTGATAAAGACAACATGGACAATCTCTATCAGGACTTTGCTCGCGAGGCATGGGATAAGACGCAAGCAATCCTTTTGCCGTTTTACGAAAAGTTTGATGGAACATTTCCATTGTTTACATTAAGCGATCTCGATCAACGATTTATTCAAAACGTTCAATTGAAAACAGAATCGGAATTATCTCTTGTCAAGTTATTGTCGTTTCTTTGCAATTTTTGGTCGGGCAAGGAAATTAATGAATTACTTTCGGCTTACATCCATAAGTTTGAAAATATTCAATCATTTATTGATACATTAAAAAAATTGAAAGAACCAATCAAATTTACAGACAAATATGGATTGTTCAATGAATATGGTAACAACAATGCCGGTAACATTGCCAAGCAGTTACGGGTCATTGCCAGTATCGGCAAAATGAAACCTGCTTTGAACAAAACAGACCTAAGTAAGGGCAAACCGACTCTCAAACGGCAACTCTACAAAACGGCGATCACAATGTTAGGTGCGCCGGACATGTATGTTTCTGATAAATGGCTTGAAGAAAACGTATTGACCGGCGATAAAAATAAACAAAAGGATTGCAATCCATTCCGCAATTTTATCGCGAAACAAGTGATTGAGTCAACCCGTTTCCAATATCTTGTACGTTATGCGCATCCGAAAACAGTGAGAGCACTGATGAGTAATCCCAAAATCGTCCATTATGTATTGAAGCGAAACGGAAATTTGAAAACGGATCATATTGATGAATCGCAAATCGATAAATACTACAAAAATCTGCCGGAATACAATGAACATGAAAACTGCTTTGATGAAAAAGTCAATGCTTTGACAAAATATTTAACAAACTTTTCATTTAGTAATATTGAAAATCAACGCAAATTTATCATAAATAAAAAAGAAGACAGAAATAAAGCGATAGAAAAACTTAAAGCGTTAACAAGACTTTATCTGATGGTTGCATACATTGCTATAAAGGGACTTGTTAAAACGAATGCGCGATATTATATTGCGTTTGCGGCATTTGAAAGAGATTTACATTTGTTTAAAGAAAAATTAAAGGATGATCTGAATTTCAAACCGACAATCGGGAAATACGACAATTACTTCGCTCTTACGCAGTATTTTTTGGACAAAGATGATGAAACCGACGTCAATAATGTGTTCGTGTTGAAAGAGGGAGAAAAATTTGGTAAAGTATTTCGGGCTTTTTTGAAAACAGTAAAACATCATTTCGACAAAAAATGGCGAGGAATTTTGCACGAAAATATTTCTGAAGCGAAAACGATTCATGAAACAGGATTACTTTTAGCGCAGACACGTAATAATGTCGAACATTTAAATGCGTTGATTGAGTTACCGAAGTATGTCGGAGATTTCAGGAAAGATGACAAACAACAGATGACTTCGTATTTTGAACTTTTTCATTATGTTTTACAACGCATGATGACCGAACCGGATTACTTGAAAGAGATGCCAAAGTTACAACATTTCGCCAAAACGTTACAAAAATACAATGTTCCGAGTAACGATTTAATAAAGATAATGTTCGTTTCACTTGCGTACAATTTGCCGCGATACAAAAATTTAACGATTGAGGCGTTGTTTGATAAAGACAGTGAATCCGGTAAGAAGTTAACCGAAGAACGAAAGGTAGAGGAAAGACGAAACGAAAAAATAAACGAAATGACTAAATGAAACAATTAAACAACAAATTTCATGTTCATTCGTGATATTTACGGTTTATATGCCTCACACTTTAAAATTCGGTTTGCGTTTTTATGCGATTCCTTGCGTTCTCTGTGTACCCCTTGCAACTCTTGTGTTTAAAATGGACTAACATGAGAGTTTTTTAGCCAAACAATTTATGCAACAATTTTCATATTTATTCGATGCACCTTTTAACGATGTTCGACCTTCCGAGCAAGACCAAAAATGAACGCCGGATTTATCGGCGATTTAGAAAACGGTTGCTTGAATTGGGGTTTACAAAAATCCAGTTTTCGGTCTATATCAAATACGCGGATAACAAAGCTCAATTTGACGCCTTCAAACGTAACGTCAAAAAAGCATTGCCCAAACGTGGGAATGTCCGTATGATTAACCTGACCGATCAACAGTACATAACAATGGAAACTTTTGATAACAATAAACAAATGGCCAATGAACTTCCTACACCGGATTTCATCGTCTTTTAGAAAAGGCGATAACAAAAATGAAAAACCGGCAACGCTTGCCGCTGCACACGCAAAACATATCCTCGATTTTTCCGAAGGACGGTGCAGGTTGCGCGAAGAGAACACGCAACTTGTGATTGAGAAAGAGGATGGTTCGGTTGTGAGTATTCCGTTTGCGGAGATTGCAGTGATTCTGTTGTCCAACGCTAATGTTTCTGTTACTCAATCAGTGATGCAAAGTATTGCGGAATTTGGCGGAATGTTGGTGATTTGTGATTATCGTCATCGTCCTGTCAGTATGATGTTACCGATGGATGCCTATTCGGTGCCGGTGCAACGGTTAAAGTTACAAATTGAGGTTTCGCAACCGATGTTGAAAAATGCGTGGCAACAGATTGTCAAGGCGAAAATTAGAGCGCAAGCTCATTGTTTGGCGAATGATTCTGTGAAATGTTCATTGAGTGAAGCGGAAACGTTAAGGAAAATGGCGGAAAACGTTAAAAGCGGCGACTCTGATAATATTGAAGCGCAAGCGGCAAAAAGATATTGGCGGGCGTTGTTTCCTGAAATAGAGTTCCACCGTAATCATGAGAGTAACGATCCGCTGAATAACCGATTAAATTATGGTTATACGATTGTTCGGGCAATGACTGCGAGAGCGGTTTGTGCAACAGGATTTCATCCGGCGTTGGGGATCCACCATTGTAATCAAAGGGATGCGTTTTGTTTGGCGGATGATTTGATGGAACCGTTCCGACCACTTGTCGATCAAATTGTAAGGTTTCAATTCAATATTTCAAAAAAGTTGGAAACCCGTAAATTGACAAGAGAGCTTACGCCAAGAGTAAAGGAGGAATTGATTTATCCGCTGACAAAACGTTTCAACGTCAATGGTGAGAAGCGAAAATTATTTGACATTATTACATTGCTTGCTCAATCGTTGGAAAATTTTTATAGTAAGGAAACGGCTGAGTTATATTTGCCGCGTATTGAACATGCTAATGGAGAATAAACGAAACATTGGTGTTTGTTGACTACATCAATACGCTATTATTGTATTGTTCCGTTTAGATAGCAATATTTTATGGCGATTTTTTTAGAAATGTTCTTTGACAATAAGGTAGTTCAATTCATTACGAGTGGGTGGGAAACAAATATCCGCAGTGTTAATGTTATGAATATTTGTTTCTTTATCATTAATTTTTTGTGAAAGAAAAGCAGGTAATCAATAAGAGAACAATAACAGTAATATTTGTAGGTGTGGGCAGATACGCCTACTTGACGAAAGAGTAAAAG
>JAIROD010000302.1 GCA_031257725.1 Planctomycetaceae bacterium
ACACTTGAACCTAGCGACCGTTTTCAAGTGTCGTCCCTGCGGGACTTGATGATGTGTAACCGTCTCGCCCGTAAGCTAAAGCATACGGTTAATAAAGTGTCGTCCCATGCGGGACGGAATAGTTACCATTTTTGCCTATTTTCGATGTGCGAGTAGGGGTAGAGAAAATGTCTAATTTCGTGTATTTCGTGTGTTTCGTGTTAAAAAAATTAAAACAAAATAGACAGTTACAGACCAACTTGTTTTCTTATACAACTTTTGCAGTCTGCCGTTTTTCATATTTCGTTACACATAAATTGTTGCGTAAATATGATTTTTACAATAGTGTGTTATTACTTAACAAACAAGGAAAAACGATGATTTGTCAACACACACAACAAGGCTGTGCGGCGGTTTACGCACGGTATTCTTCCGATCTTCAGGACACGTCAAGTATTGAAGGTCAGATACGCAAAGCGCGTGATTGGGCGGCAAGGAATGAATTTATGATTCAGGAAAAGCATCGTTTTACCGACGAGGCGATTTCCGGTACGAAAAATTGCCGTCCCGGTTTGGATCAGATGCTTGCGGCTGCTGAACGCGGTGAATTTAATATTCTCATTGTCGAAAGTTTGAGCCGGCTGGCGCGAAGTCATGTTTATGCTTCCACCGTCATGATGCATCTGGTTTACGTACTGAAAATCCGTATTATCGGCATCGACGACGGTTGTGATACGAGTCATTCCGGTTGGGAATTGCTTGCCGGTATCAAAAATATATTAAACGAACAATATATCCGTGATCTCGGTAAGATGGTTCGACGCGGTCATATTGAAAATCTGATGCGTGGTTTTTCGGCGGGTGATTTATGTTTCGGTTATAAATCGGAACCGGCGCCGGAAAACCATACTCGCGGAAAAAACCGCACCGTCAAAAAACGTTACGTCATTGACGAAGGAAAAGCGGTTTGGGTCAAACGGATTTTCAACTGGTATGTGAACGAAAATAAATCGTTGCAATGGATTGCGAAAGAACTAACACGGCTTAATATTCCCAAAGACCATCGCGCCACAACAACATCATGGCATCACGCTATTGTGAGACGTATTTTATCAAACAGAAAATATCTTGGTATTTGGGCGTGGGGACAGAAACGTTCAGAGCGTAATCCTATTACCGGCAAAATTCGTTGTTTTCCCAGTCCGCCGGAAGAAATCGTACAATATACCCGTCATCTTCCTGAACTCCGGTTAATCGACGATTATCAGTTTGCCCAAGCCCAAGAGTTGCTTAAAAGTAGGCAGGAAGGTATGCAACGCTGGAAAAATGGAACATTTAAGCGATATGTTCATCGCCCCCATAAATATCTTTTAACAGGTTTGATCAAATGCGGGATTTGCGGTGAAACTTATCAGGTGGGCGGCAAAAACAGTCAATATTTTTACTGTCCCAACCGTCGGCATGGCGGGAACTGCGGAAACCGAACACAATTACCGCGCGTGATGGCGGAAAAACTGGTTTTGCAGGAAGTTTCTCAAAAAATCCTGAATAATAAACGTTGGATTAACGCCATTCACTCGGCGATTAAGGCGGCAATTCAAACGGGCTTCGAAGGAATATCGGACAAAATAAAATCTAAAGAGCATCTCATCTACGAGTTACGTCAAAAAATCGAACATCTTCTTGACCAAATTGAAAATGCGGCTCCTATTCCTGAACTTCGTCAACGTCTTGAAAAGCGAACCGGTGAACTGCATCAGGCGGAACGGGAATTGCGTGAACTTCAAATTCGGTCTGTCAAAGTGATCCCCGTTCCCAATCGCGAATGGGTTTTGAATAAACTGAATAATTTGGGTAATCTTATGATTGGTTCAAAGGGATCGACAAATTTAGCGTTGAAAAAACTACTAAATATTCCGATTTCGGTTGTGCCGATCAAAATTGCCGGTCGAAAGCGGTGTTTCTTGCGTGGAACCGTCCGGCTTCAGGCGAGAAAAATCGCAACAGCATTAACTGAAATTGATACGGAAAACATATTAGATGATTTTGTCGAAGAGTTTATCATTGATTTTAGAGACACAACTCATCACGAAAATCGACGTCGAAAAGTTTCTGATCTTCATCGAAATGAAGGTTGGACGATTAAAAAGATCAGTGAAAATGTCGGAATTTCGGCAAGTTATGCCTCCAAACTGATCAAGGAAGATTATCGACTCAAAGGTGAACCAATCCCTGATTTTCGTTGTAAAATGAGTTTCCGCTTAAAATAACGGGGCGTCTCTCATAATTCAATTTTTTATTTTCAACCTATTAATTAATAAATTAATAGTTAACGACGGGTGCGCTTGTTCGAGAATGTTCTAGGAGCATCAAGTAGCCCTATCAAGTGAAAATTTGGTTATTTTTATTTATTGTGTAGTGTTAATGCGTACGATGAACCTGCTCGCTTTTGACCACGTCGGGATCATCGCAATTTGGGCATGTACCGTTATTGATAATTGTTTCAACAATGAAATGTTCCGCGGCGGTCGAAAATGGGTTCACTCAAACCTGTTACCTAAAACATGCCACTTCGTGACTGTCCAATTGGCGTCATCAGAAATCAATACCCACTCAGACCGACCATGACCCCTCGAAACTTTGAAAAAAACTTTTTGTTTCATTCTCGAACAAAAGGTGGTCTATCGGCTCTGTTTTTATTGTGTAGTGTTAATGCGTACGATGAACCTGCTCGCTTTTGACCACGTCGGGATCATCGCAATTTGGGCATGTACCATTATTGATAATTGTTACAACAATGAAATGTTCCGCGGCGGTCGAAAAGGGGTTCACTCAAACCTGTTACCTAAAACATGCCACTTCGTGACTGTCAAATTGGCATCATCAGAAATCAATACCCACTCAGACCGACCATGACCCCTCGAAACGTTGAAAAAAACTTTTTGTTTCATTCTCGAACAAAAGGTGGTCTATCGGCTCTGTTTTCATTATGTAACGCTTATAATTTTTTGTACAAATTTATTTTATCACGGTGTTTTCATTTTGATTCCTCTCTTGACATGAAATGATTTTAGGTTAAATTAGTTCCTGTTCGGTGAAACGCAAACCGCTCTGCTGAGGAGCAACGGTCTAGGGATAACCGAATCGATGGTGTTTCAACACCTTTGACCTCGTTGCCGCACCAAAAGCCCGACGCATTTGTTGTAACGTTTCTGTGCCGCGATCAACAAGTAATTGAAACGTTTTGTCCAACTGACGCAATTCCTTGCTTAATGTAACCGATTGTTCCCCCGTCTCGCAAACGTAACGAATATCCCATGCGGTTTGAACGACTCCGTGAGTTTGCCGGGCAGAATCAATTATTTGTTGAATCGTTTCCTGCTTTAATTGATGACGCGAGAAATGGTAAATCCGCTTGGACGCGTTAGGGTCTTGGAGAAGGGCACTCGGACCGCCGTAATGCTTAAGAATTTGTAACGTCGTCCCCTGACTGACGCGAATAAGATCGGTTATCTCAGACCAATAACGGGCAAGCAAGGA
>JAIROD010000328.1 GCA_031257725.1 Planctomycetaceae bacterium
ATAGTTAAGCAGTATCTATTCAGTCACCGCCAAAAACTTAAAATTGGGCAAAATTTCAACAGATTTTACTCAAAACGATAAAAAGATAACTGCGGGTGGTATATTAATGAAATTTCCCATTTCTTGCAAGAGCTTTTACATATAAAAAGTTGACGAGATTGCGAATGAGACCGACTTCATTCAACATCGTTCACGCCTGCTGCGATTGCAATTTACTGAAAATCACAAAAATTGTAATAGACATTTTCTTTAACCTAACCATACAAAATAGACGCAATTTAGGCAATCATCCAATACTGCGTTTGAGGTAACTATTCATTCGGTTTAGGAATTGCTTAAAAAAGTACACCAAGACCGACGACGTAATCGATTCTACGCCATCCTCATTTTATTTTATCGTTTTTGCAGTTTTGACCTTTGATCTGGCGAGTCCTGCAAGGACGATACTTTATTAACCGTATGCTTTAGCTTACGGTAACAGAAGACCACTTACTACGTTTACTATTTACTAAAAAGTCCCGCATGGGACGACACTTAAACATATTGACCGTTTTCAAGTGTCGTCCCTGCGGGACTTGATGGTGTATAACCGCCTAGACCGTAAGCTAAAGCATACGGTTAATAAAGTGTCGTCCCATGCGGGACGGAATAGTTACCGCTTTAACCATATTTTCGATGTTCGAGTAGGGTTAAAGAAAATGTCTAATATTTCAGTGGAATTTCTGTAAATTTGTTTACTCAGGGAACGTTTTGTTGTTTTGGGGCAACCCTTGCGCTGGTTCCCAAACAACCAACGCTCCCGTTTACGCATGGCAATTAGATTTTTTTATTGTAAGCGGCACGGCACGGAATACAAAGATTTTTTCCACCGGTTATTGCCGGATCATTCAAAAGGCGTGTTTCCATAACGAGTTCACCGCAATGATCACAACGTTTACTCGCATGAATTCGGGCAACATCCGGCATGGGAATTTGAACGGGGACAATTGAAAAAATTTCACTGAAATCCGCATGAAGAATCCGATCAATCATCTGTTGTCGAATATGGTTACGTCCTGTGGTATCATTTGAATCGAGTTTTTCCTGCTGTTCGCGCAAATCCGACAACAAACCGCCGCGTGTTACCAACCGGCAACTTTTACTGTCGCAACGGCGAAAAAAGGAATAAGCGTTTTTACCGTAATCAAGAAAAACAAGATTCCCTTTGCCGAAAGTACAACCGATAAGATATTGGATTGCGTCAACCGCACACATATCTGTTTCGACAACCACAACAATTTCTTCATCCGCCGCGTGTCCAAACTCTTGGAGTACCCAATCGCCCACCCTCATTCCAAAAGTCAAACCGGGGCAATGATGTCCGTGAAACGCAATAACTCCATCTATTTGATTTTGTGTCAACATTGATTTTAGGTATAGTTTTATGTGCTGTAGGAAGTTAATAAATGATAATTTTGTAATAACTCATGTTATGCATTCGGCGACTCCCTATAACAACCGAACAACGCCTTTAGGCGTTAAATCAAACCAATGCGTAACATGAGCTGATAATACATTCTACTGAATAGATACCTTATTTTTTACGGAACAATTCAACAAGACGAGTCTGAATTTTCTGACCGCGAAATTCTGTTTCGAGAACCTTGCCTTCTTTATCAATGAGCAACATTGTCGGCACTCCTTGAATTCCATACGCTTTCCCTTGCGGCGGTTGGTTTGCTTTTTCGGTCAACTCTTCAGAAATAATCAACCAAGGTAATTTTTCCTCTTCAACCGCATGTTTTGTGTCTGCGAGTTTGTCCCAAACATAAACCGAAACAATTTCAAGTCCTTTATCATGATATTGTTCGTAGGCTCTGAGCATACCGGGAATTTCATTCTTGCATGGACCGCACCACGAAGCGGTGAATTTGACCAGAACATATTTTCCCCGCAAGTTGTCCCAGTTGAAATCTTTATCGTCGAGCGTTTTTCCGTACAACTTCAAATCCGCTCCCACACAACGTCGGGAATATAATTTAAGCTGTTCAATAGTTTCTTTTTTCTTTTCGTCTGAAATGGTACACTCTGACGACTGAACAAACGTTATCAGTTCCTGAATAGTTTTTGTTGTTAATTCGGGATTGTTTTTCGATAATTTTTCCGATCCGGCAACTTGGATGGCAAGCATAAGCGGTTCAATTGGCTCAAATGGAACCGGTTGTTTGTTGACCCATTGCCGGAGATCCTTCTTGAGTTGTTCAAATTTTTCCAGCGTCAACTCCGCATAAAGTGGGCGTAATCCATTTGCAAATTCCAGAAAACGTTCACCATTTACAAGAAGAGGGTATTTTCCTTCTTTTTCCAGTTCTCCGATCAAGGTATTCAATTCTTCCTGATATTTTGATTTTTGGTTTGGCGAAGTTTGAAAATCTTTTTGGATCAACGCCTTTACACCGGAAATTTTAAGCATATATCCTGTTTGGCGTTCTTCATCATTTTTTGCGATTTTGAGAACTTTTTCACCTCCGGCAATACTTGTTTCTCCAATAGTCTGGAGAAAATTTTTGTACGAATCAACATCTTTGATTTCCGCACTTAGTTTCTGCGCAAATTCATTGATTTGAGTTTCAACCTGATCGACGGTTGTTGCGTCGTCGAAGGTTGGGATTTTCCTGTTTTCCTCCTGGCAAGAAGCGGACGGAATAATCAGGCATACGATAATCAGACATGGCAAGATAAAACGGGGCATTGTTATTAAGGGGGTTAAGTGAAAAAAAATAGTGATGGAAATTCATCCGATGCCGACACAACGGCACCACCGTGAATTCCTCCAAAACTCAAACTGCATCGAGTACTCAACACTCAATTCCTTAACTTTTTACACTATTTTCCATCCAATACAAGTCCCCGCATTGTTAAGGAACTTCGTAAGTAATTGTCTATTTTGTTTTAACTTTTTGTAACTATTCAGTCGCGGTAGGCAACCGACCGCCGGGCGGTTTTAAACAATACGGTGTACTCGCCGACTTGTCCCTGTTGGCGGCTGGAAATTAAAGACCAACAGCGTACAACACCATAACAAACCAACCGGCGCAACCTTTCGGCGAAAGGTAGCCAACCTGTTGAATCAAACAAAAACAACCAATATCATGCCGTTTGCGGCATAATTTTTGTGTGTTTCGTGAAATTTAGTGTGTTTCGTGTTTAAAATAGACAGATACTTCCAATGGGGTACCTCTCATAATTCAATTTTTTATTTTCTGCCCATTAATTAATAAATTAATAGTTAACGACGGGGTTTACCCCGTGTTTTAGGGTTAAGTCGAACAACGCGGGGCAAGCCCACGCCGTTAACTTGCG
>JAIROD010000374.1 GCA_031257725.1 Planctomycetaceae bacterium
TTACATACGCTTTTCGTGGAATGGATGATTCCCGTATGCGGTTGAATTCCGGGATATGTCATATTTCAGGGACAACCGTAATAAACGAGAATGTTGATACAGAATCGATAACAATAGCATTCGATTATAAAAAAGGGATGTACCGTTTTGATCGAACAGACCAATGTTATTCTTTGCGAACGCCCGAATACTATTATGAACTTTGGTTTCCCAATAAAGAAAATTCAGGGGTAACACGTCAGACTTCTTCTGAAAGAAAACCTTCATACAAAGCAAAACCGTTCGATATACAAATGCTGGGTTTTTTTACCTTAGTTGGACCCTATTATAGAAAAACGTACCAACCAGATTCTCGTTTGGTGTTTTTTGAAGAAATTCCAATTTCATACGAGCAATTATCAGAAGATTTGATATTAATCGAAACGAAACGAAAGCCGGTTATTGAAAATGTTCCTTTGATCAAACGAAGATATTGGCTATCGCCAAAACAAGGGTATTCTCTACTAAAAGCCGAATATGCTGATCATGTTACAATTGAGATGTCGTGGGCAGAGAAAAACAGAACCTGGGTTCCTACTGCGTTTAAACTTTCTTCATTGCAAAACCGTTCTGCGGAATGGAAAATTGATTGGGAACAGGTTAATGAACCAGTTCCCGATAAGTATTTTGATCCCGAACAACTGGCTCAAAAACCGACTCCAGTTTTTTCAAGCGAATTAGGTAAACCGTTACAAATTGGTACGATTGGCAAAGATGTTACATCAACAGACCAATCGAAAACAAAATATCTTTACTTTCGTTACATTTTAATAATCACCGGACTTATCCTAATTTTTATTGCACTTGTCAAAATGATTTATGACCGCCTGAAGAAAAAAGATTAGAAATGAGGCAATTTTTCTATTGGTTTATATTTTTTATTTTGTTACTGATTTACTCATGTCTTTTGGTTTATTCCGCGCGGAATAATAGTCCGGTAATGAGTGAAGACGCTCTTCTGGCAAGCGGAGTGAGTCATTATAAATTTCAACGTTTTGATCTCTACCGAGTTAATCCTCCGCTTGTCCGGCTTCTTGCCGTATTGCCGGTAAAAAATGAATTATTGTCGCGGGAAAATGTTTGGTGGCGTTACGATACTTCGCCGCTCAAGCGTTCGGAATTTACAGTTGGTATTGATGTTGTCCGCCAACATCCCGATTATCAATTACTGATATTTCGTTCCAGAATTGTAATTGCTTTATTTTTCGGATTGATTGGCGCGTTCACCTGTTATTTTTATAACAAACAACTTTTCGGATTGATTCCTGCATTTATTGTTCTTGTTTTATGGTGTTCCTCTCCGTATATTTTGGGACATGGTTCAACAATAATGAATGATGTTCCTGCTGCTGTTTT
The DNA here is from genome assembly GCA_031257725.1 of Planctomycetaceae bacterium. GTDB lineage: Bacteria > Planctomycetota > Planctomycetia > Pirellulales > Thermoguttaceae > WRKP01. Next base: position 1,396 of record JAIROD010000374.1, read on the forward strand.
TGCGGTAACTTCGATTTATTTTTTCTGGAAATGGCTTAAACGTCCTGAAATGTTAGAGACATTTCTTGCCGGACTTATTCTTGGTCTTGCGGAACTGACAAAATTTACGTTACTTATTTTTTATCCGTTGTTTATTATTCTCTGGATATTGTATCGACTACCGGAATTTAAATCACTTTCCCGACAAAATTGGTTTCAGCAATTGAAACAGATTACGATTATTTTTGCAACAAGTTTACTCATTATCAATATGGGTTATCTTTTTGAAGGAACGGGAAAATTTCTTGGCTCATATCGTTTTCAAACAACATTATTTACCGGCTGTCAAACGCTTGCCGACGTTCCAACCGGCGGAGGAAATCGTTTCGACAAAATGCCGTTCGCTTATATTCCCATACCATTACCGTCAAATTTTGTTCAGGGAATTGATACGCAACGTCTTGATTTCGAGCGCGGTTTGCCGTCCTATTTACGCGGTGAATGGTCGGAGCATGGTTGGCGGTATTATTATTTGTACGCTTTACTTATTAAAACGCCGTTAGGAACAATCGGATTATTTTTACTTGCAATTTTTTGTACTGTCTTTCAAAAAGGCTACAATATTTCATGGCGTGATGAAATGGTGATTCTTTTACCGGGAATTGTTTTGTTGGTATTTGTCAGCAGTCAAACCGGTTTTTCCGTTCATTCGAGATACGTTATTCCGGCGTTACCGTTTTTCTTTATCTGGATTGCCAAAGTTGGTAAATCGTTTCAATTAAAACGTCCTATTATCGCAACATTGGTAAGTATTTTATTATTGTGGTCAATTTTCAGTAGTTTATGGATTTATCCGCACAGTATTTCTTATTTCAACGAATTAGCGGCAATTCTACCAACATCGAATGAACCGCGAGCACCGCAAGAACCGGAAGGAACTCCGTTTCTCGTTTCGTTATTAAATGCCGGTTCACGAAACGGCGGACGACATCTTCTCGACAGCAATATTGATTGGGGACAAGACCTTTTTTATCTTGAAAAATGGTGCTTGCAACATCAGGAAGTAACAGAAATCAGTATAGCCGTTAACGGAAGTTATCCGTTGGAACAAACAAAAATACCAACAAAATTAATGCCCCCTATTAACAATCCGCAACCGGGTTGGTATGCTTTGAGTGTGAATCATCTTTATGATCGTGAAAAACAATACCGGCATTTTCTCAATCTTAAACCAGTTGATAGTGCCGGTTATTCAATTTATATCTATCATATTACACCGGAAGACGCAAACCGTGTACGGCGTGAAATGGGATTGCCGGAAATTTAATGGAAACAAAAATGACACTTATTAATTGTATCCAAAACATATTGCAAAAGAAGGGAATTTTACCATTTGCCTGTTTCTGGTTAATCGGTGTTTGTATTCTTGCCGGACGATGTTGTTACGATTTGAAAACATATTTTTTCGGCGATACCTTAGTTTACCGTTTTGTATCACAAAGCGGTTATGATTATTTGTTGCATTTACCGGTAGGATATTCTGATTTTGGCGGGAAGCGGCCGCTTTTGATTTATTTGCACGGTGCCGGTGAAACCGGTCAAAATGTACGGAAATTGAAACAA
>JAIROD010000411.1 GCA_031257725.1 Planctomycetaceae bacterium
CCTACGGATTAGAAATCCGTTGCTCTATCCAATTGAGCTACGAGCGCAAAATCAGAATATAAAATGTAAATGAGAAAGTTATTCGGGAATGTTTGGCGTTGGGGGGAATATTGCCTGCCACTTCCAGATTATCGCGTGTTCAATCCGTGTCTTTTGATCATTGGGCATCTCTAATAATTCAAGTTTTTATTTTCAACCGATTAATTAATAGTTAACGACGGGGGGTACCCCGTGTTCTGAAGTTAAGTCGAACAACGCGGGGCAAGCCCACGCCGTTAACTTTCGGTAAATTCTGAATTTATTAGAGATTCCCCATTCATAACTCATGGAACGCCTAAAGGTGTTAGTCGGCTTCCCTTTCCCTGCTTATCGTTCTGAAGCCGGAATGTTTTTTTCGCAACTTTCCGGTTGCGGCTCTGAAGGCGGTTGAAGGCAACTCTGAAAACTGCCGAACACACGATAACCTAATCGTCACCCCAAAACAACAAACGCTCCAAGTTATTCTTTCCTGATAAACACTCTGATAAACACTTTTCCAATTTGATTTTCTAATTTAATATTTTCTTGAGTTCAAAAGCGAAAATCGGGGCATGGAAATTTTCGTACGGAAAAATTCCATACCCCGACCTTTTATCTTGAAATTTCAATCCCAATCACATCATGTCATAAGACGTAATACCAAAATACCCAAGGGAATAAATAACATCCAAACAGCAGCCGTTGAAAGATGCGGTCCCTTCCACCAATGTCGCCGTCGCTTACTCATACAGTTTCTCCAAAAAATAATTGTTTTTAAATCAAGTTTGTGAAATAACGGCTCATCTCACAAACAGTACGGCAAATTATAATCACACCAACAACTTTTGACAATCCCCCAACCACAATTCAATATAAAATATCCCTCTGTGGAATATCTCAATCCATTGGTCTCCTCTGTCTTTATTGTCTCTTATGTCCCTAAATGTCCTTATAAAATGTCTTTGTAAAATGTTTAATGAAGGAACAGGGGACATTGTGGACAAATAAGACTTGTGAGATTTTGGGCTTGTAGGACAGATGATTTTTCAAAAAATTCACTAACGCTCATCGGTTGGTTGTTAAAATGGGTAAAATTTTTAAGCAATGTCAGCGAGTACAATGTATTCACAAAACCTTTCAGCGAAAGGCGTTCACCTACGGTTGTCTAACCCAAATCTACCTAATTTAACAACCAGCCGGTGAACACTGGAAAAAATTCGGTGATTAAATTTTGATTGTGTAGGAATTGAAAAAATAAATAAAAAATAAATTAAAGAATTGGAAAACTTGATAATGTAAACGTAAGTTGTTATTATTCAACGAGTTATTTTATTTTTCAACCACAAACCACCTTATCGTCCAAACAACAAAATTCATTTTCAGAGGCAATATTTTCATTAAATCGAAAAAATTTTGACTAACCGATTGACTTTATCAATATTCGAGATATACTCTCACTATAAGTCATATTGACCTGTCCGACTAAAATATTTGTCTAATTCAGAAAAAAAAGACAAATTATTAAATTAAAACGGTTGTTTTGACCAATATACAGTAAAAACGAGCAATGAAAAGTAAAAAAGCATTAGGTACTCAACAAACCATTTTAGATACCGCCTGTCAACTCTTCAGTAAATTCGGTTATAACAACGTTACTACGCGAATGATTGCAGAACATGCACACGTCAATCAAGGAAGTATTCATTATCACTTTAACTCCAAAGAAAACCTGTATGTCGAAGTTTATAAATATGCCAAAGGTATCGACAAAGCACTCAATATCGACACCCTCCTCGCCGAAGAACCAACCCTCCTCGAAACGCCGGAAGGAAAAAGTTATGCCATTTTCCGAATTATTTCCGATTGGTTTCACCGCAATTTTTATGTTGCCGAAGACTGGAAACACCAACTCATTATTCGTGAACTGTTTGAACCCTCGCCCGTTTATGACCGCATTGTCGATGAAGTTTTTAAACCGGAAACCCAAAGCCGTTTACGCCTATACTCCATGCTCGTTCCAAACGCATCCTATGCCGAAGCCTACGTCTGGGTTCACTACCCCGACTCACAAGTCGTCTATTACTGTCTCACAAGAAAAAATATCATACGTTATTACGGCACCCGCTTTTTTGAAGATAATAAATATCTCCTAATGAAAATCACCATTCGAAATATGCTCCGCGAACTTGGTTTGCCGCTCATTGAAATATTGAAATAAAAAAATGTTCCTCACCACAATCCCGCTAAAATGAATGTACAACCCCTATAACCATTAACCCCTTTATAACCGGCAACCCCTAGAACTAGTTTGAACTGTTGAAAATAATTTCCGGAACTTCAGTTTTTATCATTTTTCAACAAAATGCCTGAAATGCTTGATACTCGTGAATTACTGCTGGATGCTGCCTGTCAGCTTTTCTCAGAACGTGGTTTTAATAAAGTTTCCACACGAATGATTGCTAAAAAAGCGAACGTCAATCTGGGAAGTATTCATTACCATTTTGGCAGTAAGGAAAAATTGTATTTTGAAACATTCCGTATTGCCATCAATGCCGATTTTCCCTTGACTATTGAAAAACTGTTAGCAAATGCCCCCGATTTATTGACCACACCGGAAGGAAAAGCATACGCCATTCAACGATTAACCTATGACTACTACAACCGTCATTACAATGTTCCCGAAAAATGGAAACGACAACTGATTTTCAGAGAAATGTTTGAGCCGTCACCGGTGTATCAAAAATTAGTGGACGACGTGTTGAAACATGAATCGGAGAAAATGATGGATTTTTATTTTATGCTTGTTCCGGATGCTTCACCCATTGATGCGTTTGTGTGGGCACATTATCCCGATACTCAGGCAACTTATTATCTGATCGCTGAAACGCCCATTGTTAATCATCGCGGTCAGGACTTTATAGAAAAATTAAACCGAAATGTTATAAAAACGACAACCCGAATGATGATTATGCTATTGGATTTACCGGTTCCTGAAATATTGAAATGATTTGTGGTTTGTGCCGCAAGCGGATTTATACTTTTAGAAACAACAATGTTCTGCTTGTAACGCCGGTCGCAACCGCCAACTCCAAATGACCAACGACACTTCACAAAATTCCTAATCCCAAACCGCCAACTACTCATCACCAACTACTCATCACCAACTACAAATTCCTAATCCTAAACGACTCACGCCTAATCACTCTCCCAAATGATAAAGTATGGGCAAATTTCTTTTTTTGTATTTGAAATTTAAACAGACTTTTTAACTTTTTTCGTGTTTTCTTTTCTTTCATTATTTTGAAGTTATAAAAAATGTGAATATATCGTCAATAAAAAGTGCGATAATCCATTGGTTTTATTTAATTGGTTATTTAAACGGCGACAATGAATCCGGTTTTGGAAATTGTGCGGTTGTTTATCCGTTGTGAACCTGACTGACTTCAGAGTAATGATGTTTTTACTGTACTCTTTTTGAATGACAGCTATGCTACTTACATTGAATCCCAAGAGGACTGTGATGCACCGTTATTATGTCCTTAACGTGATTAAGGAACTGAGTGATCAACAGGTTCGCTATGCTCCCCGTGAGAAAAAAATTGAACAATGTCGTCGAGCCGAAAAACTTTATCAGGAAATTAACCGGAATGAAACTTATACTTATCGTTTCATTTGCGCCGGTATAACTGATTTTCGTGCCGAAATGCATCAAAATGTTGTACTTGACGGTAAAAAGGTCAAACATGATTTGTTACTTTTTATCGAAGATGTTTTTGATGCGGCGAATGTTTCAGTTGAAGAAGTCAACGAAAAAGTCTGGACGATTGAAGAACTTTGTAAACAGTTCAATGTTTCCAGTAAGACGATTTCACGTTGGCGCAAACAAGGTCTTGTTACTCGTCGGTTTATTTTTGGAAAGAAAAAACGAGTGGGCTTTCTCCAAAGCTCGATTGACAATTTTCTCAAAAATGAAACGAAACGTATTGAACGGGGCAAGCGTTTTAGCCAGTTGAGCGAACAGGAAAAGCAATTTATTATTTCGTCGGCGCGGCGGTTTGTCGGCACTTCGGTTTCTCCAACCGAAGTGGCGAAACGAATTGCCCGATATATGGGGCGAAGCGTGGAAACAATTCGTTACACCCTGAAAACATTCGACGAAAATAATACGGATGTTCCGCTTTTTCCGAATCGAAATACTCCATTGGACGAAAATATCAGACTAAAAATATTTGAAGAATTTCGACGGGGAGTTTCTGTTGAAAAGTTAGCCGGTGTTTATCATCGGACGCGCGGCAGTATTTACCGGATTATCGGGCAACTTCGTGCCAAACGTATTGATGAACTGGTTCTCAGTTACATTGACAATCCGGAATTTCATGAGATGACTCCTGAGCGGGAGAAAATCATTCTTGGGGCGATGCCTGTGAGTGAACCGCGTCGTGTTGCCGGAAAACGTATGACTTCTGCGGCGTTACGGTCAATGCCGGAACCGTTTCCGGTTTTTATGGAAGTACCGGAGGAGTTGGAAAGTCACGCCGGTTCTGATACGGAACCGACAGATTCCGAATCGCCCAATTCTTCCGACAGATTGAATCTTCCGCCTTACCTTTCCGGGTTGTACAAGATTCCGCTACTCAATGCGGAACAGGAGATGCATTTATTCCGAAAAATGAATTATCTCAAGTTCAAAGCCTCAAAACTTCGGGAACAACATGATCCTTCGCATCCGAAAATTCATTTGATGGCAAAAATTGAAACGTTATATGAACAGGTGGTTGCGACCAAGAATGAGATTATTTCTGCGAATCTCCGACTTGTGGTGTCGATTGCCAAACGTCATATCGGACCTTATTCAACCTTTTTTGATCTGATTAGTGATGGTAATTTTTCATTACTTCGTGCGGTTGAAAAGTTTGATTATGGTCGTGGAAACCGGTTTAGTACTTACGCGACATGGGCGGTTACCCGCAATTTTGCCCGAACAATTCCCGATGAAAAAAAGCATCGTGATCGGTTCCATTTGAACGAGGAGGAATTGCTGAGTTCAACAATCGACATGCGGGGCAATTTGCAACAAGAAGAAAAAGATCAATTTGAACGTCGTCAACAAATTGGTTATCTTCTTAACGAATTGGATGAGCGTGAGCAAAAGATTATTATTAGCCGATTTGGAATTGGCAGTACGGATGCGCCGTTAACGCTCAACGAGGTGGGAGCGGAGATGGGAGTTACCAAAGAGCGTGTCCGGCAAATTGAGGCAAGAGCTCTTGCCAAACTCCGAAAAGTTGCTGAAGACGAAAATCTCGAGATACCAGGACTATAAAAATCCGAATTGTTGCTGTTTTCAGTGGTCGTCTTCAGAGCCGCAACCGGAAGGTTGCGAAAAAACATTCCGGCTTCAGAACGATCAGCCGGGAAGCTAACGTCTTTAGGCGTTTTTCTGTGAATAACCGCCGACTTGAGTCGGCGGTAAACACCAAATAAAATTCAACCCCTTTTAATTAGTGGGCATCTCTAATAATTCAATTTTTTATTTTCAACGAATTAGTTAACGATGGGTTTACCCTGTGTTCTGGGGTTAAGTCTAACAACACGGGGCAAGCCCACAGTAACTGTCTATTTTAATTTTTTGTCATATTTCAGTGCAGTTTTTTACATTCCAGCGGGATGTTTCCAACCTAGCCGTTGGTTTTGCGTTGTAACGATAGGGAATCAATGTTTTTATTTGAATAACGCAATACCAACGGAACAAAATGGTAAAAATGAGTAATATATCAGTGGAATATTTTTTTTAACTATTCAGTCGTTTCCTCCGAATGACCACCCCTAGCCCCTCCGAAGGAGGGGAATGATTCCCCTCCTTCGGAGGGGCTAGGGGTGATAAAAAATAAACTTCAATCTCCGAAAAATTCCACTGATATATTACAAAAATGATAATCCTGTTATTTTTCCGTGTGTACGGTGAGTACACCGCACACACGGCTACATTGGAAATGTCCTTGCAGGACTAATAAAAATTAAAATAGACGGTTACA
>JAIROD010000412.1 GCA_031257725.1 Planctomycetaceae bacterium
TCGAGTATTCCTTTTTCGGAACACAAACGTCAGAAGGGAGACCGAGTTGGTCATCACTGGCGTATTCCCGGCGCAACGGGAACACGTTCTGTTCGGCATGTGTTAATTGATACAAATTATTGGAAAACTTTTGTTCATGCCCGTCTTGGAATCTTGATGGGTGATCCGGGTTGCTTGTCGTTGTTTGGTCATGATGCGAAACGATTTAATATTCCAGATCCCCCATTATTACACAAAAACAGAAAAATAAATAGACCGTTACATTGTTAATGTTTCTTTTTCCAACGGTCATAAGCCATTTTACAGAGAGAAATAAATATCAGGATAAGTCCGGTTATTATGAGAATAGCGCGAAGACCAGCGAGAGAACGTGATGGTATTTCAGAAATAGTACCGGTATTATCAAGACGAGCAATTCGAATCGGTTGATCTGAACCAAGCTCCCAAGAGACGATTTCTCCGATTTCTCCTTCCGAAACGAAATTTTCTACCTTAAAGAAATGATCGGGAACAAGATTATTGACTATTTCCCAGTCAAATGTCCAGTCGGCTTCAATTTGAATTGGTAGATTGTTTAACCCGTATTTACCGCTAAACGCGACCGGAACATTGATCCCATTTACTTTTTTCCAAGACAACTCTGATATCTGGAAACCGCCTGTATCAATTTTTGTAGTTACGTAATCATTTCGAGGATCAAGCCAAACAGTAATGGTAGAATGTTCCGGTAGTATTTGAGGATTAGGATCAGAGGGCAATAGAGATATTTTAGAAAAAACACCATCTTGGCTTATGAACAATTTGTATTTTGTGTTTTCAGTAAGTTGTCCCCAATGCCAGTATCTTATTTGTGAAGGATTTCCATAAAGTGAAAAAAATCCTATGGCACGAATATCAAATGGATATACTAAAGTACTTACTGCTTCTGTTAAAGGATATCTCGAAATGGTCGTCGATACTCCTTTCTGTTCAAGAGCAACAAATTGAAACTCTGAATTACGAAGGTATTTCCCAACACCTACTTTATCAAAACGATAATTTCTTTTTACATAATCAAATGCAATAACACATTCATCATTTACCTCTTTGATAATCGTTCCATCAGGAGTTTTTTGTATCGTCTTCCCATGTAACCGGCACAGCCCTGAATATAACGACTCTCTGGAATCATCCATTGCAATCAAAATCTTTTTCAACTCGTTTGCACAAATATTTGTTGAAAAAATAGAAACAAAACTAAGTATAAAAAAAATCAATCCTAATTGTAATATCCGCATAAAAATCTCCAAAGATATTGTGCACAAATAAAGTATCTGATTTTAAAATGAATCAAGTTTATTTTTCAAGAGTATTATTAACTGCACTTTCCAATTTTTTTCACTAAAAAATTCCTTGGTTTTAAGTTTTTTTTTGAATAAAATATATTTCATTATATTTTTGTATATGTCTAAAATGATTATAATTTGGTAAAAATTGAAAAACAAGGGATTTTTAAGGAATTTTTATTAAATTTTTTGGAAAGTACAGTATTAAATTATTATACTACAAACGGGTACAAAATAGGTAATTTTGTTTTTTTTTGCCTAACACGATATACTACGCTTAGCGAGCAAAAGAAAAAGGTCTTTTCTAGCCGTTTGTGGTATAGTTGTGTATGAAAAATTCTCATTTTCTCATCAATTTTTAGAAAGAGGGAAAACATCACTATTTAAATATTCGCTAAATTATTAGAAACAAAAAATTCATCTTCGATAAGGAATATCAAGTTTCCTTATCGAAGATAAAAATTCACACATTTTTAATCCTAGTAACAAACTGGAGTATTAAGGATATCAACATACTGATGTGTTTTAGGAATACTTAGTTGAGGTGGTCCATTATTTACACAACGGTATTCAGTGACAGGAGGTGTGGTCGTATCTTCCCACTCCTGTGTTTCCTGAACTTCCACCGGAGTACAATTAGGAACAGATTGATTATAATTACATGTATATACATTATGACACACAATTGTTGTGTTAACATAACTTTTATATCCACTTACCTCTGAGATAGAAATCTCAGATCTCCACGAATTTGTCAATTTTTCTAATGCACGTATTGCATCACAAGTCCAATATCCACCACTAGTTATCCATTTACACTCTTTTGCACCACAGTCGTAAGAATCATTTTGGCAATAACCAGTTGGATTCTCACTTGTTAAATAACATACCCCTCCTACCACATCACCGTTACTTTTTTCCCATTGCGGGTTTAAAGACATAGCAACAAAATATGCTACGGTGAACATCACTACCATTGTCAACGATCCAAAAATCTTTTTCATCGTTTTAACTCCTTAAGTTAAAAGTTTTTTTAACGTTTTGACCGCCAAAACGTTTTTATAATTAGACCTGCGCCGGAGAGAAATACGATCCACGCGAAGGTCACACAACCGACATCGTAAAAGGGTAAACCGACCCATTTTACGGCTTTATCCGGTCTTGTGATTGGTTCGGGAGAAGTGAGTAACACTGTTCCAGACCGTTCCTGAAACCAGATTCTTTCCTGATGATTTTGTATTCCTTGATCACCGTTCCAAATATGTAAATCATTATCATGTGAATCGGGAAGCCCAACCACATAATGTCCGATTTGTTCCTTGGAACGGGGAGATAAATGCATCACACCGGATAGTTCCAAACAAGCCGCAGCCGACGGCTTAATTTTCATTGCAAAAGTATAAATTCCCCGTTTTTCCAATGCTTCGGCAACCTTTGACAAAGTTGCGCCTTCAAGTAATTCAGGGTATTGTATTTCACGAACCAAACGGATAATATCTTCCTGCTCTTTTCCATAATAATCGAACAAAAAATGCACTCACTTCGGACCGCATATTGTATCACCGATATTTTTTGTACTTTTCGTTTCTTCAATGTGTTCGTTTGTTCCTTTTTCTGTTTCTTCACATTGAAGCGTTGACGTAAAACAAACGATCAAAAATAAACTTAAAGTTATAACAATCTTGTTTTTCACGGTTTCGCCTCAGTGTTCAACATGATATAAATTGGTAATTGAATTTTGGGTAATTTGGGATTGGAAAATGTTAGAACGAGAACAGGTTCGTCCGGTATTTTTTCTTCATTCAATTTTAATAACGCTTGTAATTCCCATATTTCGCCTTCAGCAGCAACCCAATGTAATTGTAATCTTTCGCCCAAATTATGTTCAAATTGAATCTCGCTCTTGTCTTTGGGAATTGAATCAGGACTGAAAACGATTTTTATATTTTTCGTTATAGTCTCATTTTTTGTGACATTTCCGAAAAAAAACTGGGCAGGAATCGCACTCACTGCCGAAGTAATTTGTAAAACAATTGGCAATGATTTTGTTTCATTTTCACCGAATTTCAAAACCAGTTCGCCCCGACGTTCGCCGGAAGTCATTCCTGCTGTATCAACACTCACGTCCGCCAGCCAAAGTTGTTTCATTGATGGTTCGGTTTGCGACGGTTGAATACTACGGTATTCTACTTTCAACCATTCCGGTTTTTTCAATATTTTCGGTTCGTCCCATTTTCTATCTGAAAAATTCTGGATTTCAAAATGATCTTTTCTGGTCTGATTTTCTCCGACACGTACCCATGAAAGCGATTTCGGCTTAAAAGTTATTGGTTCACGGACACGGGACTTAACGAACAACACGAATTTCGGCGCAACCT
>JAIROD010000505.1 GCA_031257725.1 Planctomycetaceae bacterium
AATATTGCGTCCCTACGGGACGCGGATCATTTTGTTATACCGTTTTCTACCAAGATGTCGTCCCTAACGGGACGGGAATATTCGGAAAGACAACCAAACCACTGAATAGATACCAATAAATCAATAAATCAATAAATCAATAAATCAATAAATCAACCTTACCAACAGCCGCTCCCAATAGGGACTTGAAGCAGTGTCGGGAATTTGGTAAACTATTGCTTTTGACCGTTGTCCTATTGATTACGGCAACCGTTAAAATATTGTTTCGGTAACGAAGTTGGTATTTAGTTTTGAAAGTTCGTAACCAGACGCACAAAATTTATAAAAAGTAGATCGCTTTCGGTAAATAATTTGTGTGAACAGTTGCGCAAGTTTCATTTAGTTTCAGTTTCACTTTCACTTTTGGTAATTCCAATAAAGGAGAAGTATTTATGACAAACACACTTAACGTAGCAATGATCGGTCAAGGTTTTATGGGACGTTCACACTCCAATGCCTGGTGTCAGGTGAACAAATTTTTTGACCCGCCAATCAATTCCGTGCTTCATACCGTTTATGGAATGGAAGCGGAAAAACCACATTTGTTCGCTCAAAAATGGGGTTGGCAACACTCTTCCACTGATTGGGAATCTCTTGTCAAATCGCCGGATGTCGGTTTAGTTGACATTGTAACTCCTAACTTCATGCACGCTCCTCCGGCTAAAGCGGCAGTTGCCGCCGGTAAACCTTGTGCTTGCGAAAAACCCATTTCCGGTACCTTAGCCGATGCACGCGAAATGGCGGAAGCCGCTAAAAAAGCTAATGTTGATACCTTTGTTTGGTTTGTTTACCGCCGTGCGCCCGCAGTCGCCTTCGCCCACCAACTCGTTAAACAAGGCGCACTCGGAGAAATCAGGCATATTCGTGCCGTTTATCTTCAAGATTGGGCGGATGAATCGGTGCCGTTTGCGTGGCGTTTCAAAAAAGAACTCGCCGGTTCAGGGGCACACGGCGATTTGAACGCACACATTGTTGATATGACAAAATTTGTTTCCGGACTCGAAATCGATACCATCTGCGGTGCGATTGCCGAAACTTTTGTCAAGAAACGAAAAATTATCGAACAAGATTCCGGCGGCGGAATTGTTACCGACGAAAAAATGCGGTACATGAAAGAAGAAACCGGCAGCACCAAATTGGGCGATGTTACTGTTGACGATACGGTGTTGTTTCTTGTTAAGTACAACAACGGAGCGGTTGGTTCTTACGAAGCCGCACGACAAGCAACCGGAAACCAAAACCTCAACGGTTTTGAAATTAACGGCACCAAAGGTTCGTTAAAGTTCAATTTTGAAGATATGAACCATCTACAATATTACGATGCCACACGACCGCGTGAAGTACAAGGTTGGACGACTATTATGTGTACTCACGGCGGTTCGCATCCCTACGTTGCCAATTATTGGCCCGATGCTCATTTGATTGGTTATGAACATGGATTCACGAGTATGGCTTACGACATTTTGCTGAAATTAGCCGGCAAAACGCCAACCGTTCCGATACCCGACTTCAATGACGCTTACCAAACACAACGTGTCCTCGAAGCCGCACTCATCGCCGCCAACGAAAAACACTGGGTCAAACTCGATGAAGTAAAATAGTAAATCGTTATGAGTGAATCGTGAATAGTTACGCAAACGGAAAAAAACGTATTACGTTAAAATTGCCGTCTCAAAAACTGTTCACTATTCACTACTACAAACGGGTACAAATTGGAGTTTTTTTGGGGTTAATGTTTGGGGAACCTCTCATAATTCGGAATTTACCGAAAGTTAACGGCGTGGGCTTGCCCCGCGTTGTTCAACTTAACCCTAAAACACGGGGTAAACCCCGTCGTTAACTATTAATTATGGAATCTCTAATAATTCGGAATTTACCGAACGTTAACGGTGTGGGCTTGCCCCGCGTTGTTCAACTTAACACTAAAACACGGGGTAAACCCCGTCGTTAACAAATGGGCAGAAAATAAAAAATTGAATTATTAGAGATGCCCAATCATGCTTTTTCCACTATCGCCGTCCTAAATTACAAATTACAAACTTAAAACCAAAAACTTCAAATCCCAAACTACAAACTACAAAATCCTAAATCCCACAATGCCAAAGACGCTGGATATAAAACTTTCACGAATCATTGCGGATCGGAGTTGCAACGATTTTATTTTAGCCGATGCCAAAGATGCGGATATGGCTTACGGGTTGTCTGCGCCGGGGCAAAGTCCGGAACATTACGGACATGAGGCGGCGTTTCGGACATTGGACGAATACCGGCAACAAATCCGGCAAGTTGTTACGCAAGGGCTTGTCGATATTATGCTGATGAGTGCAAGCACAAGCGAAATCCTAACAATTCGTGAACGAATATTCGATAACTCGCCCGTCACTCCGGCAATCCGTGCCAATGATACAACAGATATTTGGCTTGCCGGTGCTGAAGGCGTTTATGGTCATGAACCTAGTCGGTGGTTTCGAACCGCAACTATTGACCATGCTCTCTGCGGAAAAGCTCACTGTGAACCCAATGAGCGAAAACTCGGTGCTGATTTGGGATTGTACTCGATTACGTTCAATAACGATCTGGAACATGATCGTGAAGCTCTTTTGGCTTACAAAGAATTTCGGATTGAAGCGGAAACCAAAGGATTCCGGCATTTTCTCGAAGTATTCAGCCCCAATATTGCCGATGAGAACACGCCGCAGGATATTCCGGCGTTTGTCAACAATCATATTGTTCGGACACTGGCGGGAGTTACTGAAGCGGGGCGACCTATTTTCCTGAAGATTCCTTATTACGGTCCCAAAGCGATGGAATCGCTCGCACGTTATGACAGCCGTTTGGTGGTGGGTATTCTTGGCGGTTCGGCAGGAACAACGCTTGACGCTTTTCAAATGCTCGCCGATGCCAAAAAATACGGCGCAAGAGTTGCGTTGTATGGTCGCAAAATCAATCATGCCGAACATCAATTATCGTTTGTCAAATATCTCCGGGCAATTGCCGACAGTCAAATAGAACCGGTTGAAGCGGTGAAAGCCTATCACTGCGATCTCAGCCAACTCGGTATTCCGCCTCGCCGATCATTGGAAAACGATTTACAACGAATGGAATTTACCGACAGTTACAGTGGCCGCTCGACGGTTTCAAAGAAAAACACAAACGTTAAACCGGATATTCCGGACTTTTCAAAAATGACTGCCGCTGAAAAAGTCCAATGGAATCTTGACCGTCTTAAACGAATTTTCGGATGAGCAATATTTTGTCGGTTCGGTATTGTTGCCCCTAATGTCCCTTCTGTCTCTAATGTCCTTATAAAAAGGGATATTAGGAACGATAAGGACTAAGGGAACAAATTTATAACAGGTCAGAGTCTAATAATCAATAGGGAGCGTTTTCCGTTTGTGGGTGACGGTCATTCTTTTGCCCTGAAAGGGCAACACAAGCCAGCCCGCCGCAACGCGGCGGGTAATGGTCTGAACTATGATTTTAATGATTGAATGAAGACTATGATTAAGAAAATTAAGAAAATCATAGTCAATCACAAAATCAAATAAATCACAGTTCAAGACCCTATTGCCCTTTCAGGGCGAAGGATTGATCGGCAACCTCTAACGGGAGTGGGGAGAACATCGCCCCAAAACGCCAAACGCTCCCTCTTTCCCAATGGTTCCGTGAGCCAGAAAAGTATCTGTTTCAAAATACACATCGCCTACCGTCAGCGGTGTACCATCGGGAAATGTCACCTTGCCACTTAAGCCGACATTGCGTGAACAACCGGCAATGCAAACGGCAGTACAAAATAGCACAACAGCAATAATCAAATTTTTCATTGTAATGTTCTCCTTTATGGTAAAGTTACTACGGCACCATCATTCACACGAACAAGGGCATTGAGTGTTCCGGTAGGACAGGTGACCGGAACCGCCCGAACCGAACCATCGCCCAATAGAAAATTGCAAATTCCAGGGTGATAACTTCCGAATTGATAAATTACGTTCCGATTCGTCCATGCGTCGCCCAGACCGGGACCATAAGTATCGTCGGAATACTCTTCCGAACTCCTTGCAATCGGCTTAAAACTATAACTTGTCGTAGCACCGCGGGCAGGTGAAACCTTGCTGCCATTATTATTCAGAATAATAATCCATTGATTATCGCCGGA
Organism: Planctomycetaceae bacterium; assembly: GCA_031257725.1. GTDB lineage: Bacteria > Planctomycetota > Planctomycetia > Pirellulales > Thermoguttaceae > WRKP01. The sequence continues at coordinate 4,196 of JAIROD010000505.1, forward strand.
ATACTTACGATCATTTCCGTAATACTCTAAGCGGTTTGACGGAATATGTTTTTCTCCGAGGACAAGTTGATTACTTGTTCCGTCCGCCCACCAAGCGAAGGTGTCGCGCTCTTCCCACGATATATTATCATTAGCCATCACTCCCGGGCGCAAAGGACCGGCGTAGGATGACGGATGCTCATATTGAGAGCTGGAACCACTATTATTGGATCCCCAAAACCACCACATTCCGTATGTAGTTGATGCTTCAACTAGAAAAACCGTCATTGCATAATCGTGATGTGTTCCTGCGCCGAATTCGTCATCAGTTCCGCCCGGATATACTTGATTCAATCTTTTGCCGCTACGCCTTGACGGACAATCGTAACTGCTGATTAAGAACTGCTGTTTGTCCAAACCGTCCCACCAAGTTTTCGCTGCACTTAGACTGGTCCCGCCGAGATTGTTATCAAGCGTATTGTAAAGCGATGACTGCTCAAAATACGGTAAAATCACGGTGAAGAACGAAAAACTTGATTTGACGGGACGCGTTGTGTTGCTAGTAGCTTTTGGCCACCCTACAATCGCTGGCGGAATGCCGTTTTGGGTATCGTGAAAGTTATGCACTGCCAGCCCGATTTGTTTGAGGTTGTTGCTGCATTGTGAACGCCTTGCGGCTTCGCGGGCGGCTTGCACGGCAGGCAACAGAAGAGCGATTAGCACGCCGATAATCGCAATCACCACAAGAAGTTCGACTAACGTAAAGCCGAACCGTAAAGCATTGGAAAGAGGTGGGAATTTTGCGGAAAACCGTTGGAAAACCGAACACTTTTCACTCTCAATTCTTTCCTTTTCTCTACATCTAGCCCCCCCCCCCCTGTCTTGCCCATTTTAACATTTGGCATTTTTCAAAGAAAAACGTTAAAATCCCAACCAAACACATCACTACATTTTTCATAGTTAATCTCCTTATTTTATAAGGTTTCATTGAAATAACCGCGAAACATTGCCGAAAAACAACACGGCAAGAAAAAAATGTCTCGCAATTGAATGAGTTTCATAGTTTACACGGAACCGAATAAAT